>NZ_JBGFGM010000103.1:0-89996 GCF_041224635.1 Leisingera sp. XS_AS12 | reverse complement strand
CGCGCGAAAGGCAAAGAAGTGCGCTTTGCCATCCACCCGGTGGCGGGCCGCCTGCCGGGCCACATGAACGTGCTCCTGGCCGAGGCCAAGGTTCCTTACGACATCGTGATGGAGATGGACGAGATCAACGACGACTTCCCGCAGACGGATGTGGCGATCGTGATCGGCTCCAACGACATCGTGAACCCGGCGGCGCAGGAAGACCCGAACTCGCCCATTGCCGGCATGCCGGTTCTGGAGTGCTGGAAGGCGAAACAGGTGATCGTCTCCAAGCGCGGCCAGGGCACCGGCTACTCCGGCATCGAGAACCCGCTGTTCTTCAAGGAGAACACCCGGATGTTCTACGGCGACGCGAAACAGAGCCTCGACACGCTGCTGAATTCGATCAGCTGATCGGATCCGCAAACCAACACCAGCAAGGCGCCCCAATTGGGGCGCCTTTTTTGTGTGGGCATGAAGGCCGCATGCGCGGCGGTGGCAAGGCGTAGATTCGCGCGTCGAGCGGGGTACGCCTGGGCCGCCGAGACGCCGATGAGATGCAGGGCAGGGGCGGTGCCCGAAGTGTTTCTGGTTTGGGTGCCGAATGCGGCGGTCAGCCGGTTCTTTGCGGCGGGTCAGCGCGCTTTCGTATACTGTCGTATTCACTCAAAGCATTGATTGTAAACATTTCTTTACTTTGCCTCGGGGCGATCTATGGTGGCCGGGATTGCCCCGGAGACCACCATGACAAAGATCCAGGACCACCCGCTGCGCTACCAGCTGACAAATGAGCTGCATGCCCGTCCGTTTCCGACCATCTCCAGCCCCTCCACGGTGAGCTACCTTGCGGTGAAGCAGCCGCAGGATGCCGAACATCGCGACAGGGGGCAGGATCTGCAGCATCTGATCGAGTTGCTGGACCGACACGGCGCGGCGCACCCGAAGCCCGGGGCGACCCATCACACGGCGCAGATCGGGCGGCACACCCTGAAATGGGAGCAGCACTCGGAGTTCGTCAGCTACACCGCCTATGCAAATGGTGTCAGCACGCGGGCCTTTGACCCGGCGGATTTCGAGGTGTTTCCAGCCGATTGGCTGGCCACCGCGCCGGGGCAGCGGATCACCTCGGCGATGATCCGTGTGGTGCAGCATGACGGGGACGGGAGCCTGCAGCCGATGCTGCAGGAATGGTTCGTTCCCGAAAGCCTGGCGGTGTCGCGCGTGCTTGACGGCAGCGCAATTGTGGCCGGGGATTTCCGCATTGATCCAGCGGGGCACGTGCGGTTTGCCATTCTGCCTGCGGCGGACACGGGCAACCAGCGCATCGGGCGCATCGTCAAACGCCTGTGCGAGGTGGAGACCTATCGGGCAATGGCGATGCTGGGCCTGGCGCGCGCCCGGGATCTGACGCCGAGCATCAGCAAACTGGACACGCGGCTCAGCGAGATGATGCTGGAGATGACGTCAGGCCAGACCCCGGCGGAGGAAACCCTGTCGCAGCTTCTGGTGGTCTCTGCCGAGCTGGAGGCGATGGCGGCGCGCTCGGCGTTTCGGTTCAGCGCCACGGGAGCCTATGACGCGCTGGTCAATCAGCGCATCGGCTTGCTGCGCGAGGAACGGTACAAGGGGTTCCAGACCCTTGGCGAATTCATGCTGCGCCGGTTCGAGCCGGCGATGCGCACGGTGACCTCTACCGAGCGGCGGTTGGAAATGCTGGCCGACAGGGCGCGCCGCGCAGGTGAGCTGCTGCGAACCCGCGTCGATGTCGAGCGGTCCGCCCAGAACCAGGCGCTGCTGGCTAGCATGGATCGGCGCGCGGATCTGGCTCTGCGCTTGCAGCACACGGTCGAGGGGCTGTCGGTCGTGGCGATCAGCTACTACGCGGTCTCGCTGGCCTCTTATGCGCTCTACCCGCTGGCGGCGGTGTTGAACCTCAGCAAAGGGGGGCTGACGGCGCTGCTTACGCTGCCGGTCGTCGCGTTGGTTTGGCTGGCCGTGCGCCGGATTCGGAAGCGCCTGCACTGAGCCAAGCATTCATCGCAAGACCGCCCAGTGCAATCGACGCCAGTGCCAGCAGGGCGGCGACGCTCAGCGTGGGAATGCCGGCAAGACCAGCGCCAACCGTGCAGCCGCCGGCCAGCACGCCGCCAATGCCCATCAACCCGGCACCGGTCATGTAACGACCGGTCTGGCGCGGACTCTCGAAGCTTTGCCATTGGAAGCGGCCGCTCAGCAGGGCGGCAAACAAGGCACCCAGCAGCACGCCGCCGACCAGGCCGGGTCCGAAACCGGCCGGGATAGAGCTGGAGGCGACGATGAAGAACAGCGTATCGGCGGCTGGAGCGGTGAAGGACAGGCTTTCCATCGCGATCGGGTCAAACTCGTCATAAAGGATGAAGCCCGTGCCCACCCAGGCGATTGGCACCAGCAGGCCGATCAGCGCAGCCGCAAGCAGCGTTGGCAGGCCGTTTCCGGAGCGCAGCGCGACAACCAGGGCGGCCGCCGCCATCAGGAGGCTCCACAACCAGCTGCCGCTGGGGAGCGCCGCCAGCGAGGCGTATTCAGCCAGGGGTAGGGTGACCGCGCCCAACGTGGTGCGCAGGGGGGCCAGAACCCCCTTGAGCGTCGCATGTGCGGTGATCGAAAAGACCACGATCACCAGCAGCGCGCGCAGGTTGCCGCTGCCACCCAGCACCAGCAGGCGCGATGCGCAGCCGCGTGTGAGGATCATGCCAGCTCCGAACATCAGCCCCCCCGCGACGATGGCCAGTACCGGCAGATCCGCAGCCATCAGGCGGTGGTCGGCAAAATCGATCCAGCCCTGTGCGACGGCCGCCTGTGTCGCGATCACCGCCGTCGCCAGCGCCAGCATCCAGACGCCGGCAGCCTCACGCCGGTCCTGCCCGACGAGGGCGCGTCGGAAACAGAACCCTGTCCACTGCGCCAGAGCGCCAAAGACAAGCCCGACAACGAGGGCAAACAGCACGGACACTTGTCGCGCGGTGGTCTCTTCAAAGCCGAAGGTTTCGAACATCTCGGTCACCAGCTGGGAAACGGAATATTTTCCCGAAATGGCGGTAATGAGGGCGCGGGGCAAGTCTTGATATGCGGCTTGACGGTGACAAAGCGGGGATGGCGTTCGCATCGTCTTGGCCAGAGCGAACAAATTGCCTGGCAGGCCGCAGGGGACGAAACAAACTGGCCACCCGAAAAGGGTGGCCAGAAGTCATGTTCTTATTTGAATGTGTTTTTGCGATTGCGACCTCAGCGCCCGCGGATGCGGGGGTCGAGGGCGTCGCGCAGGCCGTCGCCGAGATAGTTCACGCTCAGCACCGTCAGCGAGATCGCCATGCCGGGCCAGAACACCCGCTCGGGGTACTGCTGGAGATAGTCGGTGGCATCAAACAGCAGTCGTCCCCAGGTCGGGAAGTCCGGCGGGAAGCCGAGGCCGAGGAAGGACAGCGACGATTCCGTGATGATCGCCGTGGCGATGCCCAGCGTGGCCGAGACCATGATCGGCGACAGCACGTTGGGCAGGATGTGCCGGGTGATCAGCTTGCGGTTGGTGGTGCCGATCGAGCGCGCTGCCATCACGAATTCGCGCTCCTTCAGTGCCAGCACGTCGCCGCGCACGATCCGGGCGGTCGGCATCCAGCTGGTGACGCCGATAGAGGCCACGATCAGGATGAAGATCCCCTGTTCCGGTCCAAAGGCGGCGTTCAGCGGCTCGCGGAACAACAGCATCATCACCAGCAGCAGCGGCAAGAGCGGCAGCGCGAGGAACAGGTCGGTGAGCCGCATCAGCGGACCGTCCAGTTTCTTGAAGAACCCGGCCATTACCCCGATGAAGGAGCCGAGCACCAGCGCCAGCAGCATCGCTGTCAGGCCGACTGAGACCGAGGTCGCGCCGCCTGCCATCATCCGGGCCAGCATGTCGCGGCCCAGCTGATCGGTGCCGAAGGGGTGCGCCCAGCTGGGGCCCTGGTTGCGGGCGCGGATGTCGATCTTGGTGGCGTCGATGTCCCAGACCAGCGGCCCGGCATAGACGGCGAGGATGATGAACAGGAACAACGCCCCGCCCATCAGCGCGCCGCGGTGGGATTTGAACTGGTCCCAGACGTCCAGCCACTGGCTGCGCGGCGGGTTGTGCAGCTCTTCCAGGGCGCCTGCTCCCGGCACCGAGGTGGAGGCCGGTGCCATGCCTTCGTCGGGCACAAAGCGTTCCTTGTCAGTCATAGCGGATCCTCGGGTCAAGAATGCCGTACAGCACGTCGGCGATCAGGTTGAACAGCACGATCAGCACCGCAAAGATGAAGGTCAGCGTCTGCACCATCGGCAGGTCGTTGGCCTGGATGGCGCCGATCAGGAGCTGGCCGATGCCGTTCACCTTGAACACCTGCTCGGTGATGATGGCGCCGCCGAAGATCGACGGGATCCCCAGTGCGATCACGGTGACCACCGGGATCATCGAGTTGCGCAGGACGTGGACCATGACCACGACATATTCGCTGAGGCCCTTGGCACGGGCGGTGCGGACGTAATCCTGGTTCAGGTTGTCCAGCATAGAGGCCCGCATGAAGCGGCTGAGCTGCGCGGTGATCTGCAGCGCCAGCACCATCACCGGCATGATCATCTGCTTCAGCTGGTAGACAAAGGCGTCCCAGCTGTCGACCACATGGGTGGTGTCATAGATTGACGGGAACCAGCCTAGCTGCACCGAGAAGATCACGATGACCAGCACCCCCGAAAAGAACGGCGGCACCGAGAAGCCGACCATCGACACGAAGGTGCCAAGCTGGTCGAACCAGCTGTACTGGCGGTAGGCGGAATAGATGCCGATCGGCAGCGCGATCAGGATCGCCACGATATAGGCGGTGCCAACCACCCACAGGGTCTGCGGCATGCGCTGGATCACGATGTCCATCACAGGCGAACGGGTCTGCCAGGAGATCACCCGCAGATCACCGGCCGAGAAGCTGGTGCCGAGGTAATGGTCGATCAGAACCTGTGGCTCGATCCAGAAGAATTGAACCAGCCACTTCCAGAACCGGATGTGCATCGGCTGGCCGAGGCCAAGCGCCTCGCGCATCTTTTCTTTCACTTCGGGGGGGACGGTCAGGGGAACCTGCGCCATCGGGTCGCCGGGGGCGAGCTCGAGCAGCAGGAAAATCACGAGGCTGATGAAAAGCAGTGTCGGAACCGCGAGAAACAGCCGCCGGATTGTAAAGGTCAGCATCAGGTGGGCGCCTTTGCAACTTGTTTGGAATTCGGGTCAGGCTGGGTGCCTTGGAGCCATACGCAGCGCGGCGCGGCAGGCGGGCGCGGGGTAATGGCAAGGGGCCCCGGCAGAACGCCGGGGCCCCGGTGAGGCAAGCCTGGGCTTACTTGATGCGGTACCAGTCAGCCACGTTCCACAGCTCGCTGTCCCAGACGTTCAGGTCGACGCCGCCCAGGGTATTGGAGTGTGCCGACAGGCGACCACGGTGCACCAGCGGGATCATGCCGCCTTTTTCGATGATGATATCGTTCAGGCGCTTGGCGATCTCGGCGCGGGCTTCCAGACCGGCGGTCTTGGTCAGCTCGGCGTGCAGCTTGTCGTATTCCTCGTCACAGAAGCGCGAGATGTTCTCACCCTGCCACTGGGTGGCCGGGGTCGGAGCCTTGTCGCACAGGCCGTTGCCCAGGTAGGACTGCGGATCGGTGCCGTTGAAGGTGTTGGCGTACATCTCGACGTCGGCGTAGAACTTCTGGAAGGTGTCGGGCGAGCCCGGGTCACCACCGAAGAAGACGCTGGAGTTGATGTTGCGCAGTTCGGTCTCGATGCCGATCTGGCTCCACCATTCCTTGATCAGCGCCTGGAAGTCCTGACGCACGGCGTTGGTCGAGGTCTGGTACAGGATCTTCATCGGCTTGCCGTCCGGGGTTTCCCGCACGCCGTCGCCATTGGTGTCCTTGTAGCCGGCTTCCTCCAGCATCGCCTTGGCGCCTTCGATGTCCTGGGTGGAGCAGTCGAAGGTGTCGGAGGCGAAGGCTTCAGGCGCGGGCACCCAGTTGCAGCCGACCTTGCCGGCCTTGCCGTAGCCGATCTCGACCAGCAGCGGGCGGTCGATCGCCATCGACATCGCCTTGTAGACCGCCGGATCGCCCAGGAACGGGTGCGGGCGGATCACCGACCGCTCGTCCGGGCCAAGCGCCGGGTCGGGGTTGGTGTTGTTGAGCATGATGCGTTCGACCAGCGGGCCGAAGCCTGCCACCGGCTTGCCCTTGCCGCCGGCTTCCATCTGCGCGATCACTTCCGGCGCCAGCTGCAGGTTCCAGGCGTAGTCGAACTCGCCGGTTTCCATCACCGCACGGCCCGCCGCGGTGGCATCGCCGCCGCCCTTGAACAGCACCTTGGCAAAGGCGGGCTTGTTCGGGTCGCGGTAGTTGTCGTTGGCCGACAGGGTGATCACGTCGTTCGGCTTGAACTCATCCACAACAAAGGGACCGGTGCCGATCGGGGCAAAGTTCGCCTCGGTACACTCGGGGGCCTTGGCGCCAAGGCAGTTCTCGAACTGGGCCTTCTGGATGATCGGGCTTTCACCGCCGACGAAGGGCCCGTAGGGGAACGGGGTCGGCTCGGCGAAGGTCACCTTGACGGTCAGATCATCCAGTGCTTCGACGTTGGTGACGCCTTCGTATTTGGTTACCTGTGCGCAGCCACCTTCGGGGTGCATGCAGTATTCGGCGGTAAACACCACGTCATGGGCGGTGAAATCGCTGCCATCGGACCACTTGATGCCCGGGGCGATCTTCCAGGTGATCGACTTCAGGTCTTCGCTGACGCCACCATTCTCGACGGTCGGGATCTCGGATGCGAGAAACGGCACCATGTTGCCTTTGGAATCGTAGCGCGCCAGCGGTTCAATCACCAGCGAAGCCGCCTCGACGTCCTTGGTGCCACCCGACAGGAACGGGTTCATGATCGACGGCGCTTGCCAGTAGATGATGTTGACCTGGCCATCCGACCCACGCTCGGCGAAGGCCGCCGGGGCCAGAGTTGCCGCAGCAACGGCACCCATGAGAAGGGATTTGAACTTCATTACACTCTCCTTGTCGGACACGGTTTCGTGTCTTTTTGTTGCCCGGACCTGAGACAGCCCGGATTTTGCCGCATCACTGCGGAAGTCTAGCACTCAGACCTGCTGGTATCGGGAAACCAAGACACTGGTGGCCGGTCAAAAAAGCGGCACGAACTCTCTGTCGGATGCACCGACGCGCGATACCTCGCAGGAAAACGCTGAACTCATCGAAAACCACTTGCAGGAAAATTGCAAATTCGAATTTTGGAGTAGTCATGCGAAATTTGCATGAGCATTTCGCAGGAAACTAGAGTTTACTGCAAAACCAGAAGCCGCGATCAAAAAGTGGTCACCAGACAAACAAATGGGGAAGTTGACATGCTGGACAACGCAATTGCGTCCATCCGAAATCTGCGCGTGGAGTTTCAGACCAAGGATGGCACTGTCACCGGCGTTGAAAATGTGTCCTTCGATGTAAGCCCCGGCGAAACCGTCTGCATCGTCGGGGAATCCGGCTCGGGCAAATCGGTGTCCTCCTTGTCGCTGATGCGGCTGGTAGAGTTCGGTGGCGGCGAGATCGCTGGCGGCGAGCTGGTGTTCAACCGCCGCGAGGGCGGCAAGACCGATCTGGCGCGCGCCGAGCAGGAGATGATGAAGCAGATCCGCGGCAACGAGATCGGCATGATCTTCCAGGAGCCGATGACCGCGCTGAACCCGGTGTTCACCGTCGGCCGCCAGCTGACTGAGGGGCTGCGCATCCACAAGAACATGTCCAAGGCCAAGGCCGAGGAACGCGCGCTGGAACTGCTGCGCCAGGTGCGTATCCCCGAGCCTGAGCGCCGCCTGCGCCAGTACCCGCACGAGCTGTCGGGCGGCATGCGCCAGCGTGTGGTGATCGCAATGGCGATGGCCTGCGAGCCGCGCCTCTTGATCGCGGATGAGCCGACAACCGCGCTGGACGTGACCATCCAGGCCGAGATCCTCGCCCTGATGGACCGGCTGAAGCGTGAGACCGGAACGGCCGTCATGTTCATCACGCATGACATGGCGGTTGTTGCGCAGATGGCCGATCGCGTCGTCGTCATGTTCCGCGGCAACAAGGTTGAGGAAGGCTCCGTCGAGGAGATCTTTGAAAATCCCAAGCACGACTACACCAAAGCGCTGTTGGCGGCGGTGCCCAAGCTGGGCGAGATGCGCGGCAAGCAGTATCCCGAACCGATGAAGCTGATGGGCGTGACCGACCAGAAGATCGAGCCGATCAAGGGCACCGACGAGGTGCTGCTGGACGTGCAGAACCTGACCACCCGGTTCCCGGTCAAGGGCGGCCTTCTGCGGCGGACCATCTCGAATGTGCATGCAGTCGAGGATGTGTCGTTCAAGGTTTTCAAGGGCCAGACCCTGTCGCTGGTGGGCGAATCCGGCTGCGGCAAATCCACTGCGGGCCGCTCGATCCTGCGGCTGGTGGAACCTTTGTCGGGCAAGGTCAATTTCGAGGGCCGGGACATCCTCGGTCTCAGCCACGCGCAGATGCACAAGGCGCGGCTTGATATGCAGATGATCTTCCAGGATCCCTTTGCCTCTTTGAATCCGCAGATGCAGCTGATGGACCAGGTGGCGGAGCCGCTGCGCAACTATGGCCTCGCCTCCGGCTCGGAACTTCAGGATCGCGTCGCCAGCCTGTTCGACCGGGTCCACCTGCCGCGCAGCTTCATGCGCCGCTACCCGCACGAGATGTCCGGCGGCCAGCGTCAGCGGATCGCAATTGCCCGCGCGCTGGCGCTGAACCCCAAGCTGATCGTCGCGGACGAGGCGGTCTCGGCGCTCGACGTGTCGGTGCAGGCGCAGGTGTTGAACCTGATGATGGAGCTGCAGGCGGAGCTGGGCCTGTCGTTCCTGTTCATCAGCCACGACATGGCGGTGGTCGAGCGCGTCAGCCATCAGGTCGGTGTCATGTACCTTGGTCGCATTGTTGAAATTGGCCCGCGTGATCGCGTTTTCGAGAACCCCTTGCATGCCTACACGCAGGCCCTGATGAAGGCGGTGCCGATTGCCGATCCGCGCCAGCGCAAGTCGGAGCGCGAGCTGAATTTCAAACCGATTCCCTCGCCGATCCACGGGCTGGACTACCAGCCGGAACCCTCGGAGTATCTCGAGCTGGAGCCGGGCCATTTCGTGCTGAAGACCGACAGCGGCTATTAAGGCGACGGACATGGCAACTGTGCTGACGCCGCTGGAGATCATGACCCGTCTGGTCTCCTTCCCGACCGTGAGCCATGACACCAACCTGCCGCTGGTGGATTGGGTGCAGGCCTATCTGGCCAGCCATGGTATCGAAAGCCACCGCTGGGTCGATCCGCGGCAACCACACAAGGCGGCTGTATTTGCCCATGTCGGCCCCCGCGTCGAAGGCGCCGTGGTGCTCTCGGGCCATACCGACGTGGTGCCGGTCGACGGCCAGGAATGGCAGAGCGATCCCTTCACGGTAGAGGAGCGCGACGGCAAGTATTTCGGTCGCGGCACCTGCGACATGAAGGGGTTTGATGCGCTCGCCATCTGGGCGCTGGTCGAGGCGCACCGGCAGGGCGTTAGCCGCCCCTTGCAGCTGGCGCTCAGCTTTGACGAGGAAATCGGCTGCACCGGCGCGCCGCCGATGATCGAGGCGATGCAACCGCTGCTGCCCAAGGGCGCGGCGGTGATCGTCGGCGAGCCTTCGATGATGCAGGCGGTGACCGGCCACAAGGGTATCATCGGCTTTGATACGCATCTCACCGGGTTCGAGGTCCACTCCTCCCTGCTGCACACCGGCGTCAGCGCGGTGATGCAGGGCGCGCGGCTGATCGACTGGGCCAACCAGCGCAACGCCGAGAACGTGGCGGCGGAGCCGGGCGAGGTGCAGGCAATGTTCGAGCCGCCCTGGACCACTGCCCATGTCGGCACCGTCACCGGCGGCACCGCCAACAACATCACCGCCAAGGAATGTCGGTTTGTGATGGATTTCCGGGTAGTGCCGAGCGAGAATGCCTCCGACTGGGAGGCCGCCTACCTGGCCGAGGTGCGCCGCATCGAGGCAGAAATGCAGGCCGTCCACCCGGACAGCCGCATTGACGTGCAGCGGGTCTTCGCGGTGCCCGGACTGGTGCCGGAAGCCGAGGGCAGGGCCGAGGCGCTGGTACGCAGCCTGACCGGCGACAACGGCACCCATGTGGTCAGCTACGGGACCGAGGCGGGCCAGTTTCAGGCGGCGGGATATTCCGCGGTGATCTGCGGCCCCGGCGACATCGCCCAGGCCCATCAGCCCAACGAATACATCACCGTCGCCCAGTTCGAGGCGGGACATGCATTCATGCGCAAGCTGCTGGAGCGGCTGCAGGGCTGACCGGCGGCGCTTTCGCGCCCTGAGACCGACCGCTGCCTGCGCAGATACAGGGCAGTGGCGCGCCGTGCGGCGGCCATGACGCCCGCGTGCGCATTTCAGTCCGGCGGTGCGAAATACGGCCGGGTGATTACTTGCTAAAGCAAGTTTTTTCGCAGACAGTCAGCGGCAACGGCAAAGGGCCGCGCAGAAACGGAGGGGAACATGCCAGTCAAAAATCGCTTGGCCGAAATGCATACGGAGATAACTGGCTGGCGCCGTCATCTGCATCAAAATCCCGAACTGATGTATGAGGTCCACGAGACCGCCGCCTTTGTCGCGGCGCGGCTGAAGGAGTTCGGCGTCACCGACATCACCACTGGCGTTGGCAAGACCGGCGTGGTCGCGGTGATCGAGGGCAAGACCAACACCTCGGGCCGCACCATCGGTCTGCGCGCCGATATGGACGCGCTGCCGATCCCCGAAGCCTCGGGGGTGGACTATGCCTCCAAGACGCCGGGGGTGATGCATGCCTGTGGCCATGACGGCCACACGGCCATGCTGCTGGGCGCGGCCAGATATCTGGCGGAGACCCGCAATTTCGACGGCCGCGCGGTGCTGATCTTCCAGCCTGCCGAAGAGGGCGGCGCCGGTGGCAAGGCGATGTGTGATGACGGGCTGATGGACCGCTGGCGCATTCAGGAGGTGTACGGGCTGCACAACATGCCGGGCCTGCCGGTGGGCGAATTCGCCATCCGCCCCGGCGCGCTGATGGCCTCCTCCGACGAGTTCGAGATCACCGTCACCGGCAAGGGCGGCCATGCCGCGGCGCCGCATGACGCCATCGACACCACGCTCGTCGCCTCACAGATCGTGGTCTCGCTGCATTCGATCGTCTCCCGCAACGTGGACCCGGTGAAGCGCATGGTGCTGACCGTCGGCACGTTCGAGACCGACAGCACGGCGTCGAACGTGATCGCCCATACTGCCCGGTTGCAGGGCACCGTGCGCACGCTGGACCCGGAATACCGCGAACAGGCCGAGGGCTGGGTGCGCCGCGTGGTTGAAAACACCGCCGCCGCCTATGGCGCCACGGCCGAAGTGAAATGGAGCCCCGGCTACCCGGTGACGGTCAATGACGCGGCCAGCACCGATCACGCGGTGGAAGCCGCGCGGGCGGTCGCTGCCAAGGTCGATGCGGAAACCGCCCCGATCATGCCGTCCGAGGACTTCGCCTATATGCTCGAGGAACGCCCCGGCGCCTACATCTTCCTCGGCAACGGGGACACCCAGATGTGCCACCACCCGGCCTATGTGTTCGACGATGACGCCATTCCGCTCGGCTGCAGCTGGTTTGCCGAACTGGTCGAACGCCGCATGCCCGCCGCCTGAGGAGTCACTGATGCCGATCAAGAACCGCGCTGCGGAGTTTCACGAGGAAGTCGCAGGCTGGCGCCGCGACATCCATGAACACCCCGAGATTCTTTATGACACCCACCGCACATCGGCGCTGGTGGCGGACAAGCTGCGCAGCTTTGGCTGTGACGAGGTGGTGACCGGCATCGGCCGCACCGGCGTTGTCGCGGTGATCCGCGGGCGCATGGACACGCAGGGCCGCGCCATCGGTCTGCGCGCAGACATGGACGCGCTGCCGATGCAGGAACAGACTGGCCTGCCGCATGCCTCGAAGACTGATGGCGCGATGCACGCCTGCGGCCACGACGGCCATACCGCGATGCTGCTGGGCGCGGCCAAATACCTGGCCGAGACCCGCAATTTCGACGGCACCGCGGTGGTGATCTTTCAGCCTGCCGAGGAAGGCGGCAACGGCGCCGAGGCCATGTGCAAGGACGGCCTGATGGAGCGCTTTGGCATCGACGAGGTCTATGCCATCCACAATTCACCGGGGTTGGAGGCGGGAAAGTTCGCCATTCGCCCCGGCCCGATCCTCGCTTCGGTGGATGAGTTCACCATCACCCTGCAGGGCAAGGGCGGCCATGCGGCCAAGCCGAATGAGACCGTGGATACCACGGTGATGATGTGCCACCTGATCACCGCGCTGCAGACCGTTGTGTCGCGCAACGTCGACCCGGTGTTGCAGGGCGTGCTGTCGATCACCTCGGCCGAGACGTCCTCCAAGGCGTTCAACGTGATTCCCGACTGGGCCGAGGTCCGCGGCACCATCCGCACCCATGCGCCCGCGGTCCGCGAGCAGATCCCGCAGCGGCTGCGCGCCATTCTTGGCGGTATCACCCGGACCTTCGGCGGTCGCGGGGAAATCGATTTTCACCTTGGCGTGCCGGTCACCATCAACGATGCGGTTGCCACCGAACGCGCCCGCGCGGCGGCGCAAGCCGTGGCGGGCGGCTGCGAGGAGGTGGCGCTGGCAATGGGAGGAGAGGACTTCTCCTTCATGCTGCAAGAGCGCCCCGGCGCGATGATCCGCTTGGGCAACGGCCCCAGCGCCGGGCTGCACCACCCCGAATATGATTTCAACGACGAGATCATCCCCGCCGGTATCAGCTGGTTTGCTGAACTGGTGGAACGAAGAATGCCCGCGTCCTGACGGCGCGGGAAACCTACCCAAGAAGGAGTGTAAAATGCCGGTCAAGAACCGCTTTGCCGAATTGCAGGATGAAATCACCGCCTGGCGCCGTGACATCCATGAAAACCCCGAAATCCTGTTCGAAACCCACCGCACCAGCGCGCTGGTGGCGGAAAAGCTGAAGGAATTCGGCTGCGACGAGGTGGTGACCGGCATCGGTCGCACCGGCGTTGTCGGCGTCATCAAGGGCAAGTCCGACAGCGCGGGCAAGGTGATCGGCCTGCGCGCCGACATGGACGCGCTGCCGATTCATGAGCAGACCGGGCTGGACTATGCCTCCAAGACCCCTGGCGCGATGCATGCCTGCGGCCATGACGGCCACACCGCGATGCTGCTGGGCGCGGCCAAGTACCTGTCCGAGACCCGCAACTTCGACGGCACGGTGGTGGTGATCTTCCAGCCCGCCGAGGAAGGCGGCGGCGGCGGCAAGGAAATGTGCGACGACGGCCTGATGGAGCGCTGGAACATCCAGGAAGTCTACGGCATGCACAACTGGCCGGGCCGCCCGGTAGGCTCCTTCTCGATCCGCCCGGGCGCCTTCTTTGCCGCCACCGACCAGTTCGACATCACCTTCGAGGGCCGCGGTGGCCATGCCGCCAAGCCGCAGGAAACCATCGATACCACCGTGATGGCCGCGCAGGCGGTTCTGGCGCTGCAGACCATCGCTGCGCGCAACGCCGACCCGGTAGAGCAGATCGTGGTCTCGGTGACCTCCTTCGAGACATCATCGAAAGCGTTCAACGTGATACCGCAGAAGGTCCAGATCAAGGGCACCGTGCGCACCATGTCCACGGCCATGCGCGACCTTGCCGAGGCGCGGATCAAGGAAATCTGCACTGGCATTGCGGCGACCTTCGGCGGCACTGCGGATGTGACCTATCATCGGGGCTATCCGGTGATGGCCAACCACGAGGAGCAGACCGAGTTCGCCGCCAAGGTGGCTGCCGATATCTCCGGCAGCTGCGACGAGGCACCCTTGGTGATGGGCGGCGAGGATTTCGCCTTCATGCTGGAAGAGCGCCCCGGCGCCTATATTCTGGTCGGCAACGGCGATACCGCCGCGGTGCACCATCCGGAATACAACTTCAACGACGAAGCCATCCCGGCGGGCTGCAGCTGGTGGGCCGAGATCGTCGAGCAGCGGATGCCTGCGGCCTGATCGGCTTGATCTGAAACAGGGGAGGGGGCTGTCTGCCCCCTTCCAGCGTCACTTGACTTGGCTATTTGGCGCAAGTCACCCTCTCCCCCCCCCAAAAGGGGGCAATTGCGATCTGAGCCAACCGCGCGGACCTGCCGTCTGCGGTTAGTGCTCTAGCATCTCGCGGTAGATGGTGACCAGGGTTTCGGCCTCTTTCTCCAGTGCGAAATTGGTGACCGCATGCTTGCGCGCGGCCTTGGACCACTCCGCGAGGCGGCCTTCGGTGGTCAGCACGGATTTGATCGCCTCGACCATCTGGCCGGTGTCGTCGGGATCGATCAGCAGGCCGGTCTCGCCGGGCGCGATCAGCTCTTCGAAGGCGCCGACGCGGGTGGCAACGGCGGGCACGCCGCAGGACATCGCCTCCAGCGGGGTGAGGCCAAACCCCTCCCAGCGCTGCGGGGCGACGTAGAGATCCAGCGCCTGATACCAGCGTGCCACTTCCCAGACCGGGACTTCGGGTGGGAACAGCAGCCGCTCGGACAGGCCCGCAGCGGCCACGCGGGCGCGCAGATCCTTCTCGAAGGCTGCGTGTTTGTCGGTGGCGCGGCCCATCACAATGCCAACCGTGTTGGGGTTGTCTTTCAACACCTCGAGCATCGCATCGACAAAGACATCGGTGCCCTTCTGCGCGCGGATCCGGCCGTAGCAGCCGATCAGGATGTCGTCCTGTGGCAGGCCCAGCTCGCGCCGCAGGGCCTGTTTGTCCCGAGGCGGGCAGAAATCATCGGTGTTAATGCCGTGATGTACCACTTGCACGGGTTTCTCGAGGTAGGCCGCCCCCTTGGCAGAGGTGGCAATCACCCGGTCCATCTGCCCGATCAGCCATTTGGTATAGGTCGAATGGTGGCGCTGCGAGGCCGAGGTGAACAGGAGTTTCAGCCGCTTGCCCAGCAGGTATTTCAGCGCCAGCCCGCCCAGCATCTCGACGTTGCGCCGGGCATGCCAGACGCGCGCGCCGGTGGGACCGTTGCGGCGCATGAAGATCAGCTGCGCCAGTGATAGATGCGGCAGATCCTCGGGCAGACCGCTGCCTGCCGTGGCAATGGCGATGTGCTGCCGTTGCAGCGGCACCAGTCGGACGATGGTGGAGGTGACGCCGGACAGGCGGCGTTTGAAGTTGGGGGCGATGACCTCGATTGCGTTGGCGTCTGTCCGGGCCATCACGGGGCCTCCTGTTGTTGCGCAGGCAGCAGCGCCAGAAGCGATGCGACCGTCTGATCCAGCTGGTCCGACTGGCGGGAGATGAACTGCGCCGCGGCTGTGCGGGCGGCTTCCAGCTTCTCCGGCTCTTGCAGCCAGAGCGACAGCTGTTCTGCCAGCTGTTCAGCCGTGGTGACCTCTGTCGCGGCACCAAGCCGGGTCAGCTCGGCGTAGGTTTCGGCAAAGTTGAAATGACCTGTACCGCTGATGACCGCCGCCCCGGCCTGCATGGGCTCAAACGGGTTGTGGCCGCCGATCTCGCGCAGCGAGCCGCCGAGAAACACCAGCGGGCTCAGCGCATACCAGGTGCCGACCTCGCCCAGCGTGTCCGCAAGATAGACCTGCGTGTCCGGGTTGGGGCCTTCGCCGACACTGCGGCGTGCCGAGGTGAAGCCGGCGGTGGCAATCAGCGCTTCCACCGCATCGCCGCGTTCCGGGTGGCGGGGGGCAAGCAACAGGCACAGGTCCGGGTGGCGCTGCAGCAGCAGGCGGTGCGCCGCAAGCACGGTTTCCTCTTCACCCTCATGGGTCGAGGAGGCCACCCAGACCGGGCGCGGTCTGAGGGCGGCGCGCAGGTCGGCCAGGGTCTTTTCATCTGCGGGCAGGGGCGCGGAGACCGCCTTGAGGTTGCTGCCGGGGCGGATGCGCTCCGGGGCGGCCCCCATGGCGGCGAGGTTGTCGGCGGTCCGCTGGTTCTGGGTCACCAGCAGATCGAACTGATCGAGGATGAAGCGCGCGGTTTCTGGGCGCTTTTTCCAGCCTTCGGCAGAGCGCTCGGACAGCCGCGCGTTCAGCAGCACCAGCGGGCAACCGGTCCGGCGGGCGCGCACCAGCATCTGCGGCCACAGCTCGCTCTCGACAAAGACGCCCAGATCGGGCCGCCAATGGGCGAGGAAACGATCGACGGCGGCGGCGCTGTCCAAGGGCGGGAACTGGTGGCGGCAGCGCGGCGGCATGCGTTTTTCGATCAGCTCGGCCGAGGTGGGCGTGCCGGAGGTGATCAGGAACTCCGCTCTGGGCAGCTGCTCGCCCAATCGGCGGATCAGGGTCAGCACCGACAGGCTTTCGCCTACCGACGCGGCGTGGAACCAGATCAGCTGTCCGCCGGGGCGCGGCAGCGAGGCGTGGCCGAGGCGTTCGCGCACACGTGTTTCGGGCAGACCGTAGGCGCGCAGCCTGGCCGCCACCTTGCGCCAGGCGAAGGGGGCAATGAGGGCGCTGGCGCCGCAGTACAGCGAATAGAGCAGCGTCGGCTGCGCAGGTGTTTCCCCGGGCATGGGTCAGCCGCCAGTGTGGCTCATGTGGCGGGTCATCTGGCCTGCAACCTCTTGCCGGGAGTAGTCGAAGTCATGGCCGCGCGGCTTGTCGCCAATCGCTGCGCGGATCGCGGCCTCCAGGTGGCCGCTGCCCTCGGGATGGGCGCGTAGGGGCGCGCGAAGGTCGGCTTTACCCTCCTGGCCAAGGCAGGTGTAGATCTCGCCGGTGCAGGTGACGCGCACCCGGTTGCAGCTTTCGCAGAAGTTATGCGACAGAGGCGTGATGAAGCCGATCTTCTGGCCGGTTTCCTCCAGCCGCACATAGCGCGCCGGGCCGCCGCTGCGTTCGGCGAGGTCGGTGACGGTGTAATGGCGCTCATACTCGGCGCGCAGGTCCTTCAGCGACCAGTATTGGCCGATGCGCTCCATGGCGCCGATGTCCTCGCCCATGGGCATGACTTCGATCCAGGTCAGGTCCATGTCCCGTTCGGCGCACCAGCGGGTGATTTGCGGCAGCTCGGCCTCGTTGAAGCCTTTCAGCGCCACGGTGTTGATCTTGACCCTCAGCCCCGCCTTTTGCGCGGCATCGATGCCCTTCAGCACCTGCGGCAGGCGGCCCCAGCGGGTGACATCCGCGAATTTCTGCTCGTCCAGCGTGTCGAGCGAGATATTCACCCGGCGCACCCCGGCCGCATAGAGATCTTCCGCGTATTTCGCCAGCTGCGAACCGTTGGTGGTCAGCGTCAGCTCCTTAAGGGCACCGCTGTCCAGATGGCGGCTCATCGCGTCGAAAAAGGTCATGATGCCCCGGCGCACCAGCGGCTCGCCGCCGGTGATGCGCAGCTTTTCCACCCCGAGCCGGATGAAGGTGGAGCACAGCCGGTCCAGTTCCTCCAGCGTCAGCAGGTCCTTCT
Source organism: Leisingera sp. XS_AS12 (assembly GCF_041224635.1). NCBI lineage: Bacteria > Pseudomonadati > Pseudomonadota > Alphaproteobacteria > Rhodobacterales > Roseobacteraceae > Leisingera > Leisingera sp. XS_AS12. Next base: position 72,428 of record NZ_JBGFGM010000103.1, on the reverse strand, counting down.
TGGGCAGAAAGGTCATGTTTTCCGACATGCAGTAGACGCAGCGGAAATCGCAGCGGTCGGTAACCGAGACACGCAGGTAAGTGATTGCGCGGGCGAAGGGATCGATAAGCGGAGCTGTCATGTGTCTTAGGTAAAGGCGGCCACAGTCCGCGACAAGGGGGACGTGATGTTTTGTGGCTGGCAAACTGTTTCGCACAAGGCTAGGGTCACCGCATGCGTATGACAGTTTTTTCCCTTGCGTCCATTTCCCTGCTGGCGGCTTGCAACAGCCCTCAGCTGAATTCTCAGATTTTGGGTGGTCAGGCGTCTGTGCCTGTACAGGAAACCGGGCAATCGCCGGTTCTGGAACCAGCACCGGGTGTTGAGGTCGCAGAAGCTGCGCCGCTGGCGCCCGATGCCCCCTCGTTCAGTGGCTCGGCCATGACCGTGGCCTCCCTCGGCGATCCTTCAGTGCCGGGGATGTGGATGGAAACACCGCTGGTTGCTACAGAGCAGCAGGCGCTGGTCCGGTCCGATCGGAACACGCAGGTGGTGGTGACGCTGAAGCCGCTGGCCGCTGGGGCCTCCGGCGGGAGCCGTCTGTCGATCGGCGCGATGCGGGCGCTTGGCCTGCCGCTGACCGAGGTCGTTGAACTGCAGGTTCTCCCGGCCGGGTAAGGCTGTTTTGTTCGGGGCGGGCCAGACCGTGGCCGGATCGCCCCGCCAAGGTCAGGCGTTTTTCAGATATTTGCCCGCTTCCTTGCGGGCAAAGCCTTTCATGGCGTCGCCATGTTCCGCCAGAAAGGCGCGCGTGCGGTCTGAATCATGCTTGCTGAGGTCGCGCAGCCACCAGGCCACCGCTTTCTGGATGAACCAGTCGCGGTCCGGCACGTAGGACGCGGCCCAGCCGAGGATGCGCTCGCGCCGCTCCTGGTCCGCCGGTTTCAGATTGTTCATCTTGGCCCACGGCAGGGTGGCGACCAGCGCCGCGCGGCGGGTCCACATGTGTTCAGACTGCGTCCAGTCTGCCACCGTGTCCAGCCGTTCGGGAGCTGCCACCAGCCGCTTGGAGATGGCAGAGCAGGCGTGATCGGCGATCGCCCAGCTGTCAAACTGCGGCACCCAGCCTTGCAGCAGGTTCCAGACCGCGCCGTCTTCCTTGATCCGCGCTTGCGTCAGCAGCTTGCCCGCGGCGATGCGGGCTTCGAAGATGTCGCTGTCCCACAGGGCGCGGGCCAGCTCCTCTCGCTCTGCGACGTCCAGAGCCTGCCGCCAGGATTTGGTCAGCTCGTTTATGGCAGGGTTCGGGACGCCCAGTACGTCCCGGGTCTGCTTGTGATAGGCGGTCATCTGCTCGGCCCGGCCGGGTTCGGCCAGCGCTTTCAGCTGATCAAGCGCGCCCTGCAGTGTGGGTGCGGTCATTCCACGGTCACCGATTTGGCCAGGTTGCGCGGCTGGTCGACGTCGGTCCCCTTGGCCACCGCGGTGTGATAGGCCAGCAGCTGCGCCGGAATTGCATAGAGGATCGGGCTCAGCGCTTCCTTGACGGCAGGCATACGGATCGCCTCCCAGACATCGTCGCCCGCCGCCGCAAGGCCCGCCTGATCCGAGATCATCAGGACCTTGCCCTTGCGCGCCAGCACCTCCTGCATGTTGGAGACGGACTTGTCGAACAGGCTGTCATGGGGCGTCAGAACCACCACCGGCATGTTCTTGTCGATCAGCGCGATGGGGCCGTGTTTCAGTTCGCCGCTGGCATAGGCTTCGGCATGGATGTAGCTGATTTCCTTCAGCTTCAGCGCGCCTTCCAGCGCCAGCGGGAACATCAGCCCGCGGCCCAGGAACAACACGTCGCGGGCCTCGCTGACCTTCTGAGCGGCCTGGCGGATTGCCTCGTTCTGCTCCAGCGCCGATGACAGCACGTTGGGCAGGCCGCGGATGGCGCTGGCGTAATCGGCCATCTCATCTTCGGACAGATGTCCGCGATCGCAGGCCGCCTTCAGCGCCAGCGCCAGCAGCACGGTCAGCTGGCAGGTGAACGCCTTGGTCGAGGCGACGCCGATTTCCGGCCCGGCAAAGATCGGCAGCGCCAGATCGCTTTCGCGCGCGATCGAGCTTTCGGGGACGTTGACCACCGACAGGATGCGGTCGGCCTTCTCCCGGCAATAGCGCAGCGCCGCCAGCGTGTCGGCGGTTTCCCCGGACTGCGAGACGAACAGCGCCGCGGTCTTGGCCGGGATCGGCGGTTCGCGGTAGCGGAACTCGGAGGCGATATCGACCTCGACCGGCAGGCGGGCGATCTGCTCGAACCAGTATTTCGCGGTCAGACAGGCATAATAAGCCGTGCCGCAGGCGACCATGGTCAGCCGGTCCACCTGCGCAAAATCCACGCCGTCGCCGGGCAGGCGCACGGCGTCTTCCTCGACCGGCAGGTAGTGGCGGATGGCCTCGGCGATCACATGCGGCTGCTCGGCGATTTCCTTGGCCATGAAATGCTTGTGCCCGCCCTTGTCGACCTGGGTCGAGTCGATCTGGATGGTCTTTGTCTCGCGGTTGACCAGCGCGCCTTCGGCGTTGCGGATTTCCGCACCGGCGCGCGTGACAACGGCGCGGTCGCCTTCTTCCAGATAGGTGATCCGGTCGGTGAGAGGTGCCAGTGCGATCGCATCGGAACCGACGAACATCTCGCCGTCCCCATGGCCGATGGCCAGTGGCGAGCCCTTGCGGGCGGCGACGATAAGATCTTCCTGACCCTCAAACAGAAACGCCAGCGCAAAGGCGCCTTCCAGCCGGTCCAGCGTCTTGAACGCTGCCTCGACGGGGGGCAGCCCCTGCTGCAGATGGCGTTCGGTCAGCAGGGCGACGGTTTCAGTGTCGGTCTCGGTGCGGAACTCCAGCCCGCAATCCAAAAGCTCGGCGCGCAGTTCCTTGTAGTTTTCGATGATGCCGTTGTGCACCACGGCCACCGCGCCCGCCCGGTGCGGATGGGCGTTGGCAATCGATGGTGCGCCATGGGTGGCCCAGCGGGTGTGGCCGATGCCGGACTTGCCCGCCAGTGGCTCATGCACCAGCAGATCGGACAGGTTCACCAGCTTGCCCACCGCGCGGCGGCGCGCGAGGACGCCTGCGTTCACGGTGGCGATGCCCGCGCTGTCATAGCCGCGGTATTCCAGCCGCTTCAGCGCCTCGACCAGGATCGGGGCGGCCTCGTGATTGCCCAGTACGCCGACAATTCCGCACATCACTTGGCTCCCTTCAGCAGGCGGGCCTTCTTGGCGCGCAGCATGTCCATCAGCTTGCGCGCGCGGCCCGGTTTGTTGGTTTGTTCGGCGCGGGCAATGGCCAGGTCGCCGTCGTCAACATTCTTGGTGATCACCGCACCGGTCGCGGTCATCGCCTCGTTGCCGACCCGGACCGGCGCCACCAGCATGGTGTTCGATCCGATGAAGGCCCGGGCGCCGATCTCGGTGCGGTGCTTCATCACCCCGTCATAGTTGCAGGTAATCGTGCCTGCGCCAATATTCGTGGCTTCGCCCACCGAGGCATCGCCGATGTAACTAAGGTGGTTCACCTTGGCGCCTTCGGCAATCTCGGCGTTCTTGATTTCGACGAAATTGCCGATGTGGGTGTTCTCGGCCAGCTCCGCGCCGGGGCGCAGGCGGGCATAGGGGCCGACCTTGGCGCCGCGGCTGACGTGGCAGCCCTCAAGATGAGAGAACGCCCGGATCAGCGCGCCGCTTTCCACCGTGACGCCGGGGCCAAAGACCACGTTGGGCTCGATCACCGTGTCGCGGCCGATATAGGTGTCAAAGGCGAGATAGACCGTCTCGGGCGCCATCAGGGTGACGCCCAGCTCCAGCAGTTCCGCCCGCGCACGTGCCTGGAACACGGCATCCGCCTGCGCCAGATCGGCGCGGGAGTTGATGCCCAGCGTCTCGGCCTCGTCGCAGGCAACCGCGGTAACCGTCTTGCCCTTGGAGCGGGCCAGTTCCACGAGGTCGGTCAGGTAGTATTCGCCAGAGGCATTCTCGTTGCCGACCTCGGAAATCAGATCGAACATCACCGCCGCGTCGCAGGCCATCAGGCCGGAGTTGCAGAAGGTGATGGCGCGCTCGGCTTCGCTGGCGTCCTTGAACTCGACGATGCGCTCCAGGCTGTCACCGTCCATCACCAGGCGGCCATAGCGGGCGGGGTCGGCGGCCTCGAACCCGAGGATCACCAGATCGGCGCGCTGGCGGGCCTCGACCATGCGCTCCAGCGTCTCGGCGCTGACAAAGGGGGTGTCGCCGTAAAGCACCACGACATCGCCCGTGAAACCTTCCAGCGCGCTACGGGCCTGATCAACCGCATGGGCGGTGCCCAGCTGCTCTTCCTGCAGCACCACCTCGGCCTCCGGGTCGATCTCGGCAACGGTCTTGCGCACGGCTTCCGCGCCGTGACCGGCGACGATGATCGTGCGCTCCGGCTCCAGCGCGCGGCCTGCGGCCATGGCGTGTTCCAGCATCGGCGCCTGGGCGATTGGGTGCAGGACTTTGGGAAGATCGGAGTTCATCCGCGTGCCTTTACCGGCCGCCAGGATGACAAGGGCAATGCTCATAATCGCTTTTCTCTTTGTCTTTTTAGCGCTCCCGTTTTATCCGCTGGGGGGCAGGGCGCAAGGGAGCGCGCCATCAAACTAGGTTGCGGGCTGCAACATCCGGCAGCGGAAACACGCCGAAACGGGCCGAGGAGGCGGGACATGCGGACGGTAATCTTTGATCTGGACGGGACCTTGGCGGATACCTCGGGCGATCTGCTGGCCGCGGCCAATGCCTGCTTTCGGCAAATGGGACTGGGGGATGTGCTGACCCATCCACAGGACGCGGGCGTTGCGTTGCGGGGAGGGCGCAACATGCTGAGCGTCGGCTTGCAGCGGGTGGGACAGTTCAACTCCGCGACGGTGGACGAATTCTACCCGGTGCTGCTGGACGCCTACCGAGAGGCCATCTGCCTGCACACCCGGCTGTATCCCGGCGCCATGGAGGCAGTGGAAGCGTTGAAGTCCGCAGGCTTTGGTGTTGGCATATGCACCAACAAGCCGGAGGCGCTGGCGGAGCAGCTGATGAGTGATCTCGGTGTGCGCGACGCCTTTGCCTCGTTGGTGGGGGCGGACACGCTTCCGGTGCGCAAGCCGGACCCGGAGCCGCTGTTCGAGGCGGCGCGGCGTGCCGGTGGTGATCCGGCGCGCACCTTGCTGGTTGGCGACAGTGACACCGATCGAAAGACGTCCGCCGCCGCGGGCGTGGCCTCGGTGCTGGTGACCTTCGGTCCCTCCGGCGATGACATGGCGGCCTTGGAGCCCGAGGCGTTGCTGCACGACTTTTCGGACCTCGTGGATGTGGTGTCGCGGCTGCTGCCCTGACACGGCGAACGCGGCGGCGGTGGTGCGCTTGCCTCTTGACCCTTCGCCTGCTGCGGCCCAGAAACGCGGGATGAGCGAGATTTTTTCCGGGTCATTCACCCAGCAGGAACCTATCCCCGAAGACGCCATCGAGGCGGCGCTGGCGGTTTTGCGTCACGGTCGCTTGCACCGCTACAACGTGGCGGCGGGCGAGGTCGGCGAAGTGGCGCTGCTGGAGCAGGAATTCGCCGCGCAGATGGGGGCCAGATATTGCCTGGCTGTGGCCTCGGGCGGCTATGCGCTGGCAACGGCCCTGCGCGCGGTGGGCGTCGGTCATTCCGACACCGTGCTGACCAATGCCTTCACGCTTGCGCCGGTGCCGGGGGCCATTGCCGCGGTCGGAGCCAGGCCCGTCTTCGTCGACGTCACCGAGAATTTGACCATCGACCTGGAGGATCTTGCGGCCAAGGCGGGGCAGGCGAAGGTGCTGATGCTGTCGCACATGCGTGGCCACCTCTGCGACATGGACCGGCTGATGGAAATCTGTGACGCCGCGGGGATCACTGTGATCGAGGATTGTGCTCACACCATGGGGGCGTCCTGGAACGGGGTGAAGTCTGGTCGTCATGGCGCCATCGGCTGCTATTCCTGCCAGACCTACAAGCACGTGAACGCGGGCGAGGGCGGCCTGCTGATCACGGATGATGAAGAGATCGCCGCCCGCGCCATCATGCTGTCGGGCTCCTACATGCTTTATGGTCGCCACCTGGCGGCGCCGGGGCCAGAGGTGTTTGAGCGGGTGAAATACGAAACCCCCAACATCTCGGGGCGGATGGACAACCTGCGGGCCGCCATCCTGCGGCCGCAGCTGCGCAATCTCGACGCGCAGGTGGCGCGCTGGAACGAACGTTACCGCAAGCTGGAGGATGGCCTGCGTGGCACGCCGGGGCTGACCGTCGTGGAGCGTCCCGCTGCCGAGGTCTACGTCGGCTCGTCCTTTCAGTTCCTGCTGCTGGACTGGGCCGAGGGGGCGGTGCAGGCGGTGCTGGACCGCTGCGCTGCCCGCGGGGTGGAGCTGAAATGGTTCGGCGTGCCGGAGCCGGTTGCCTTCACGTCGCGCTATGACAGCTGGCGCTACACGCAGACGCCGCGCTTGCCGCAAAGCGACCGGATCCTTGCGGGCATCATCGACATGCGGGTGCCGTTGACCTTCAGTCTTGAGGACTGCGCCCAGATTGCCCGCATCATTCGCGCCGAGGTCTCCGCGGTCTATCAGTCCGGCTGATAGAGCGGCACGGTCGAGATGGACACCTTGGCCGACCCATCCGTCAGCTCGGCCGCGTGGGCGACATAGATCAGCGTCTGGTTGGCCTCGTCGTAGAGCCGTTTGACCCGCAGCGATTTCAGGATGATCGACCGCGACTGGCGAAACACGTCTTCGCCGTCCTCGCTGCGGTCGATGTCGCCGAGGGTGATCGGCCCGGTCTGGCGGCAGGCCAGCGATGCGTTGGACGGATCCTCGAACCAGTTGCCCTTGGACAGTCGGTCCAGAAGGCCGCGCTCGAAATAGGCGACGTGGCAGGTGACGCCTTCGACCTTGGGATCGGCGATGGCTTCGATCACGATGTCATTCCCCACCCAGTCCACGCCGATCTTCCCCACCTCCTCGGCCAGAAGGGGCGGGCTGATCAGGCAGGCCGCGGCGGCCAGGGTGGTTCTCAGGTAACTCATGTGACGCTCCTCGGGGTTCGGGTTCTGTCGTGATAGCAGACATACGCGGCTGGCCGCAAAAAGGATCCCCTCTTGCACGGTCTTCCGCCGGGCGATGTCGATCGTTTGGAACCCTTGGGCTTTGGCGACGTTAGTGCTGCACAACGGCGCAATGAGGCGCCGGATACTGACGAGAACATCGAGGAGAACACCATGTTTACGCCGAAGCTCGCCATGACCGCATCTGCCCTGGCCCTGGTTGCAGCGCCCGTCTGGGCAAGCACCCAGGTGCAGGCTGTGACCGACCTGAACCTGCGCACCGGCCCTGGCCCGCAGTATGAGATCGCCAGCGTGATCGACGCAAAAGGCGCCGTTGATCTGCAGGGCTGCCTGGAAAAGTCGAACTGGTGCAAGGTGTCCTATGAGGGGACTGAAGGTTGGGCCTATGGCGAATATCTGACCGGCACCGTCACTGAAAAATTCATCCCGGTGGTTGCCAGTGACAGCCCGGTCACCGTTGGTACCGTGACCTATGATGCCGTCGGCGAGACCGACGAGGAAATGGGCGCGATTGGTGGTGCCATTGCCGGCGGTCTGGTGGCCGGTCCGGCCGGGGTTCTGGCCGGTGCACTGGCCGGTGCCGCCGCGGGTGAGGCGGCCGTCCCGGACGAGCGCGTCGTCACCTATGTGCGCACCCATGAGGTCGAGCCTGTTTACGTACAGGGCGAGGTCGTGACGGGTGTTATCGTGCCGCAGGAGATCCAGCTGGCCGAGATCCCGGACTCTGACTACCGCTACGCCTACATCAACGGCGTGCCGGTGCTGGTGGAGACCGAGAACCGCACCGTGATCCACGTTGTGCGCTGATCGGTATAACAAGTGACAGGAAGCGGGCGGCCTGATGGGCCGCCCGTTTTCTTTTGCACCGCAGTCGCCCCTCCGGCGGGCCAACCCGATTGACGCGAATCGAGCGGTGCTCTATTGAATTGAACAACTGTTCATATAATGGCCGTACCTGCGGGAGGATATGCGGATGTTCAATGCAAGCATGACGTTTGATCTGGGTGAGGACGTGAACGCGCTGCGCGACATGGTGCACCGCTGGGCGCAGGACCGCATCAAGCCGATGGCGCAGGAAATCGACCAGAAGAACGAGTTCCCGGCCGAATTGTGGCGGGAGATGGGCGAGCTGGGCCTCCTCGGCATCACCGTGCCGGAGGAATTCGGCGGCGCGGGCATGTCCTACCTGGCGCATACCGTCGCGGTCGAGGAAATCGCCCGGGCCAGCGCCTCGGTGTCGCTGTCCTACGGTGCGCATTCCAACCTGTGCGTCAATCAGATCAAGCTGAACGGCAACGCCGAGCAGAAGGCGAAATACCTGCCGCGGCTGATCTCCGGCGAACATGTCGGCGCGCTGGCGATGTCCGAGGCGGGTGCCGGTTCCGATGTGGTCTCGATGTCCCTGCGCGCCGAAAAGCGCAATGACCGCTTCGTGCTGAACGGCAACAAGTACTGGATCACCAACGGCCCCGATGCAGACACGCTGGTGGTCTACGCCAAGACCGATCCCGAAGCGGGCTCCAAGGGCATCACCGCCTTCCTCATCGAAAAGGAGATGAAGGGCTTCTCCACCTCCAAGCATTTCGACAAGCTGGGGATGCGCGGTTCCAACACGGCTGAACTGGTGTTCGAGGACGTTGAAGTGCCGTTCGAAAACATCCTCGGCGAAGAGGGCAAGGGCGTGCGCGTGCTGATGTCCGGCCTCGATTACGAGCGCGTGGTGCTCGCGGGGATCGGCACCGGCATCATGGCCGCCTGCATGGACGAGATGATGCCCTACATGAAAGAGCGCAAGCAGTTCGGTCAGCCGATCGGGAACTTCCAGCTGATGCAGGCCAAGATCGCCGACATGTACACCGCGATGAACACCGCCCGTGCCTATGTCTACGAAGTTGCCAAGGCCTGCGACAAGGGCACCGTCACCCGGCAGGATGCCGCGGCGTGCTGCCTGTATTCCTCCGAGGTTGCCATGACCCAGGCGCATCAGGCGGTGCAGGCCTTTGGCGGCGCAGGCTATCTGAGCGACAACCCCGTCGGTCGCATCTTCCGCGATGCCAAGCTGATGGAGATTGGTGCCGGCACCTCGGAAATCCGCCGCATGCTGATCGGTCGCGAGCTGATGGGGACGATGTGACAGGCAGAGGCGTGACAGGCAAAAGCGCGCTGGCCTGAAGGCGAGGGGCGGGGAGGCCCGGCAGCCGATTGTCGGCCGCCGGACCCTCGCACGCAGACAAGGCACGCAGCTAAGGGGGGATTAGAAACGGTGCACGTAGGCGAGGTTCACCACGACCGGATCGATTTCCGCGGTGCCGATGGCGGCCCCGTTAAGCGTTGCGTCCGTGTCAATGTCCATCCAGCGGACGTTGAACCGCAGCGCGCCGCGCTCCGTGATCTGGTAGTCGGCGCCGGCGTTCACCGCGATCCCGAAGCTGTCGTCCAGCTTCAGATTGCCGAGCGCTGTCTCCTCCTCGAAGAAGGTGGTGTAGTTGAGACCAAGCCCGAGGAACGGCTTCACTTTGCCCGCGGTCGGGAAGTGGTAGTTCACCGACAGGGTCGGCGGCAGCTGCCGCGCCGAGGCGGCAAAGGCGCCGTTCAGTTTGACGTCATGCTCGAACGGGCTGGCCGCGAGCAACTCGATCCCCCAGTTGTCGCGAAAGAAGTATTCCACGGTCAGAGACAGCGCCGTACCGTCATCGATGTCCACTGCCGCGCCCGCCAGCGTTCCGTTGCCAGACTTGGGGTTCACATTGGCAATACCGACGCCAACGGTCCAATCCCCCTGTTGTTGCGCCAGACCCGGCGCGGCCATGGCGGTCAGGGCAGAGGTCAAGGCCAAAGCGGAAACCAGTTGTTTCATGGGGTGTGTCCCTTTTCTTTCAGTTGTCGCCCCGTGTTAGGCGCCCCGTCGCCGCGCGGCTCTGATCTGGATCAAAAGGCTGGCCGTTTGAACGTTGAAAAATTTGAGAAATATCGCATGGCTGCCATGCGTTTCAGGAATGCATCATGATGAATGACCGACCGCATGTTCCGGGACTGACAAGGGATGGCGACTGGGATCTGCCGCCAGGGCTGAACATGGCGGCGCAATGCCTGTCGCACCCTGCGGAGGCGCTGGCGCTGATCGACATGACCGGCGGTGAACGGCGCGATATCTCCCATGGCGCGCTCGCCCTGATGGTCGATGGGATCGCGCGTTACCTGCTGACCCGTATTCAACCCGGCGACCGGGTGGGCGTATTGCTCAGCCAGTCGCCCTGGTGCGCCGCTGCCCATCTGGCGATCTGGAAGATCGGCGGAATCTCGGTGCCGCTGTTCAAGCTGTTCAAGCGCGACGCGCTGGCATCGCGGGTGGGCGACGCAGGCGCGCGCCTCGTGCTGACAGATGGCGAGGGGGCTGAGTTGCTGGGCAACCTGGCAGAGCCCGTGATGGCGGCCGAAGTCGGCCTGGACGGTGCGCCGGTGCCCTTTGCCGACACCACACCCGAGACCCCGGCGATGTTGATCTACACGTCCGGCACCACCGGCAGCCCCAAGGGCGCGCTGCATGGCCACCGGATGCTGACCGGACACCTGCCGGGCGTTGCCATCAGCCATGACCACCTGGGGCAGCCGGGTGATGTGCTGTGGACTCCGGCGGACTGGGCCTGGATCGGTGGCTTGTTCGATGTCCTGATGCCGGGTCTCGCGCTGGGCGTGCCGGTGGTTGCCGCGCGGTTGGACAAGTTTACCCCGGAGGCCTGCGCGGAGCTGATCGAACGGGCAGGGGTGCGCAATATCTTTTTCCCACCCACCGCGCTCCGCATGCTGAAGGCGGCGGGGCGGGGGCTCAGCGGTTTGCGCTCGGTTGCCTCCGGCGGAGAGCCTCTGGGCGCGGAGATGCTCGCCTGGGGGCGGCGGCAGCTGGGCGTGACCATCAACGAATTCTACGGCCAGACCGAATGCAACATGACGGTGTCCTCCTGCGGCGCCGACTTCCCGGTGCGCCCCGGCTGCATCGGCAAGCCGGTGCCGGGCCACGTGGTCGAGGTGATCGACGAAGCGGGCCAGCCGACGACAGAAGAAGGCGACGTGGCGGTGCGGCGCGGTTCGGCCTCGATGATGATCGAATACTGGAACCGCCCCGAGGAGACCGCCGCCAAGTTTCGCGGCGACTGGCTGGTCACCGGCGACCGCGGCATCTGGGAGGACGGCTACCTGCGCTTTGTCGGTCGCGAGGATGACGTGATCACCTCGGGCGGCTACCGCATCGGCCCGGCCGAGATCGAGGACTGCCTGCTGACCCATCCCGCGGTGGCGACAGTGGGCGTGGTCGGCAAGCCCGACCCGCTTAGAACCGAGATCGTCAAGGCCTACGTGGTGCTGAAGGACGGTGCCACCGCCTCGGAGCAAGACCTGCAGGATTACGTCAAGGACCGCCTCGCGCATTATTCCTACCCGCGGGAGGTCGAATTCCTTGATACGCTGCCGATGACCGTGACCGGTAAGGTGATCCGCAAGGAACTGAAGGCGCGGGCGGCGGCGGAATGAAACCGGCTGTCGTACACCCGGCGTTCGCTGCGCCAACCGGAACGAAAGATCTCAACCCTATGACGGGAGAGTGGACATGAAACTCACATCCAAGGCGATGCCCTCCTCGGAAGGCTTCAAGCAGAACCGCGAGGCGCATCTGGACGCGCTTGCGCAGATCAGCGAGGCGGCCGAGGCCGCGCGCATGGGCGGCGGCGAGAAATCCCGCGCCCGCCACGAAAGCCGCGGCAAGATGCTGCCGCGCCGCCGGGTGGCGAACCTGCTGGACCCGGGCTCGCCCTTTCTTGAGATCGGCGCCACCGCGGCGCATGGCATGTACGATGGCGCTGCCCCCTGCGCGGGCGTGATCGCGGGCATCGGCCGGGTGCACGGGCAGGAGGTCATGGTGGTCTGCAACGACGCCACCGTGAAAGGCGGCACCTACTTCCCGATGACGGTCAAGAAACACCTGCGCGCGCAGGAGATCGCCGAGGAAAACCGCCTGCCCTGCATCTATCTGGTGGACTCCGGCGGCGCCAACCTGCCGCAGCAGGACGAGGTCTTCCCCGACCGCGACCACTTCGGCCGCATCTTCTACAATCAAGCCCGGATGTCGGCCAAGGGCATCCCGCAGATCGCGGTGGTGATGGGCAGCTGCACCGCAGGCGGCGCCTATGTGCCTGCGATGTCGGACGTCACCATCATCGTGAAGGAACAGGGAACCATCTTCCTCGCAGGTCCGCCGCTGGTGAAGGCCGCAACGGGCGAGGTCGTCAGCGCCGAGGATCTGGGCGGCGGCGATGTGCACACGCGCCTCTCAGGCGTCGCCGACTACCTGGCCGAGGATGATGCCCACGCGCTGGCGCTCGCCCGGCGCGCGGTGCAATCGCTCAACATCACCAAGCCGCTCACCGTGAACTGGGCCAGCCCCGAGGAACCCGCCTACGACCCCGAGGAAATCCTCGGCGTGGTGCCCGCGGACCTGCGCACGCCCTATGACATCCGCGAGGTGATCGCGCGTCTGGTCGACGGCTCCCGCTTTGACGAGTTCAAGCCCCGCTTCGGCGAAACCCTGGTGACCGGCTTTGCCCACCTCAAGGGCTGCCCGATCGGCATCATCGCGAACAACGGCGTTCTGTTCTCGGAAGCCGCCCAGAAAGGCGCGCATTTCGTCGAGCTGTGCAGCCAGCGCAAGATCCCACTGGTGTTCCTGCAGAACATCACCGGCTTCATGGTGGGGCGGAAGTACGAAAACGAGGGCATCGCCCGCCACGGCGCCAAGATGGTGACCGCGGTGGCCACCACCAACGTGCCCAAGATCACCATGCTGGTCGGCGGCTCCTTCGGCGCGGGCAACTACGGCATGTCGGGCCGCGCTTACCAGCCGCGGTTCCTCTGGACCTGGCCGAACTCCCGCATCTCGGTGATGGGCGGCGAGCAGGCGGCCGGCGTGCTGGCAACCGTCAAGCGCGATGCCATCGAGCGCCAGGGCGGCAGCTGGAGCGCCGAGGAGGAAGCCGAGTTCAAGCGTCCCACCATCGAGATGTTCGAAAAGCAGAGCCATCCGCTCTACGCCTCGGCGCGTCTCTGGGACGACGGTATCATCGATCCGCGCAAATCCCGCGAGGTGCTGGCGCTCTCGCTCAGCGCGGCGCTCAATGCACCGATCGAAGACACCAGGTTCGGCGTCTTCCGGATGTAAGGCGCCCGGCTTTCATCTTTCGAGAAATACTCCGGGGGTCCGGGGGCAGCGCCCCCGGTCCAGAGCTCCAGACAAAGGACCAACCCCATGTTTGACAAAATCCTGATTGCCAATCGCGGAGAGATTGCCTGCCGCGTGATGGAAACCGCCCGTGCCATGGGGGTGCGGACCGTGGCTGTCTACTCTGACGCGGATGCCGCGTCCAAGCATGTCTCGCTGGCGGATGAAGCGGTGCACATCGGCGGCCCGGCCCCGGCGGACAGCTATCTGAAGGGGGACGTGATCATCCGGGTGGCGCAGGAGACCGGCGCCCAGGCGATTCACCCTGGATATGGTTTCCTGTCGGAAAACCCCGATTTCGTCGAGGCCGTGGAGGCCGCGGGCCTCACCTTTATCGGGCCATCGGCGGATGCGATCCGCAAGATGGGTCTCAAGGATGCGGCCAAGGCGCTGATGGAAGAGGCCGGCGTGCCGGTGGTGCCAGGGTATCACGGCGCCAATCAGGATCCGGAGTTCCTCGCCGAGCAGGCCGAACAGATCGGCTACCCTGTGCTGATCAAGGCCGTGGCCGGCGGCGGCGGCAAGGGGATGCGGCTGGTCGAGAAGGCGCAGGACTTTGCCGATGCGCTCAAAAGCGCGCAAGGCGAGGCAACCACGGCCTTCGGCAACCCGGATGTGCTGATCGAGAAATACATCCAGCAGCCCCGCCACATCGAGGTTCAGGTTTTTGGCGATGGGACCCACGCGCTGCACCTGTTCGAGCGTGACTGCTCGTTGCAACGCCGCCACCAGAAGGTGATCGAGGAAGCCCCGGCGCCCGGCATGACCGCCGAGATGCGCGCGGCGATGGGGGAGGCCGGCGTGCGCGCGGCCGAGGCCATCGGCTACAAGGGGGCGGGCACGGTGGAGTTCATCGTTGACGGCTCGGAAGGGCTGCGCCCCGATGGCTTCTGGTTCATGGAAATGAACACCCGCCTGCAGGTGGAACACCCGGTGACCGAGCTGATCACCGGCGTCGACCTGGTGGAATGGCAGCTGCGTGTCGCCTCGGGCGAAAGCCTGCCCGCGCGGCAGGAGGACCTTAAGATCACCGGCCATGCGTTCGAGGCGCGGCTATATGCCGAGGACGTGCCCGCAGGCTTCCTGCCCGCAACTGGCACGCTGACCCATCTGTCGTTTCCGGCCGAGTGCCGGGCGGACAGTGGCGTGCGGGCCGGGGATACCATCAGCCCCTGGTATGATCCGATGATTTCCAAGGTGATCGTGCACGGCTCCACCCGCAAGGTGGCGTTGTCGCGGCTGGCGCGCGCGCTGGAGGACACCCAGGTCGGTGGCACCGTAACCAACCTTGCCTTCCTTGGCGCGCTGGCCAGTCATGAGGGGTTCGCGGCGGGCGAGGTGGACACCGGCTTGATCGCCCGCGATCTGGAGGCCTTGACCACGGCGCCCGAGGTCGAGCTGCGTCACAAGGCGGCGGCCGGGATGGTGGCGTTGGACCTGGTGGACGCCGCGGCGGAGACGGGGTTCACGCTCTGGGCGCCGTTGCATCGGGCGGTGACATTGTCCCATGCGGGCGAAAGCTTTACCGCTGATGTGCAGGTCGACGGGCCGGATCGCCAGCTGTGGACGGTGGAGGGTGAAACGGTCGTGGCCGAACGCTCCCAGGGCCAGTGGCGCATCGGGGGGCAGCGCATGCCAGCGGTGTCGCGGTCGGCTGGCTTGATCACCGTGCATGACGCCTATGGCCTCGAGTTCACCGTCATTGACCCGCTTGATCGCGATGCGGCCGCCGGGGGGGATCTGAACGTGATCGAAGCCCCGATGCCGGGCCTGGTGAAGGCGGTGTTCGCCGAATCCGGGCACCCGGTGAAGGAGGGGGATCGCCTGGCGGTGCTGGAGGCGATGAAGATGGAGCATTCCCTGCTGGCCCCGCGCGACGGCGTCGTGGCGGAGGTGCTTGCCGGGGCGGGCGACCAGGTCGAGGCCGGCGCTGCGCTGGTGCGGCTGCAAGACGAGAGCGATTGATCCCGGTCCGGGGCGGCACGCCTGTCGCCCCGTTGCGGTTTTGAGTATTTTTGGAAAGATGAAGGGGAGGGGCGTTCCATGGCAGAGCACGTCGAGATTTTCGAGGTCGGTCCGCGCGATGGGTTGCAGAACGAGAAGCGCGAAATCCCGGTAACGGAGAAAGTTGCGCTGACGGATTGCCTGAGCCGCGCGGGCTTTCGCCGGATCGAGGTGGCCAGTTTCGTCTCGCCCAAATGGGTGCCGCAGATGGCAGGCAGCGCGGAGGTGCTGGCGGGCATCACCCGCGCCCCCGGCGTGCGCTACGCGGCGCTGACGCCGAACATGCGCGGCTACGAGGATGCGGTGGCGGCGAAGGCCGACGAGATCGCGGTTTTCGCCTCGGCCTCCGAAGGGTTCTCCAAGGCCAATATCAATGCCAGCATCGAGGAGAGTATCGCCCGCTTCCTGCCGATCCTCGAGGCGGCGAAACAGACCGGGTTGCCGGTGCGGGGCTATGTCTCCTGCGTGACCGACTGCCCCTACGACGGCGCGGTGCAGCCCGGCCAGGTGGCCAAGGTGGCGGCGCGGCTGTTTGAGCTCGGCTGCTACGAGGTCTCGCTCGGTGATACCATTGGCCAGGGCACGCCCGAAAGCATCACCGCGATGCTGCAGGCGGTCACGGCAGAGGTGCCGGCAGGTAAACTGGCGGGTCACTACCATGACACTGCGGGCCGCGCGCTGGACAATATCGAAGCCTCGCTGGCGCAGGGCGTGCGGGTGTTCGATGCGGCGGTGGGCGGTCTGGGCGGCTGTCCCTATGCGCCGGGGGCTGCGGGCAATGTCGCGACCGAGGCGGTGCATGCGCGGCTGCTGGCGCTGGGTTATGAGACCGGGCTGGACGCTGATGTTCTGGCTGAGGCCGCGGAGCTGGCCCGCGCGATGCGCAACCCCAAGTGAAACGAAACAGGAGAAGCGGCATGTTCGAGACAATTACCCTGGAAACAGATGTGCGCGGCGTCTGCACCCTGACCCTGAACCGCCCGGACAAGCACAACGCCATGTCCGGTCAGATGCTGCAGGAGCTGACCCTGGCGGCAGGCCGCCTGGCGGCGGATGACACGGTGCGGGTGGTGGTGCTGACCGGCGCGGGCAAGAGCTTTTGCGCAGGGGGGGATCTGAACTGGATGCGCGCCCAGATGGATGCCGATGCCGAAACCCGCGGCCGCGAGGCGCGCGTGCTCGCCGAGATGCTGATGGCGCTCAACACGCTGCCCAAACCGGTGATCGGCGCGATTCAGGGCAATGCCTTTGGTGGCGGCGTCGGCATGGCCTCGGTCTGCGATGTGGCGATCGGCGCGGACCACCTGAGGATGGGGTTGACCGAAACCAAGCTGGGCTTGATCCCGGCCACCATCGGCCCCTATGTGATTGCCCGCATGGGCGAGGCGCGCGCACGTCGGGTGTTCATGTCGGCACGGCTGTTTGACGCCGCGGAGGCCGTCGAACTGGGTCTGCTGGCCAGGGCGGTGCCTGCGGACCAGCTGGCCGAGGCGGTCGAGGCCGAGGTCGCACCCTATCTCAACTGCGCGCCGGGGGCTGTTGCTGCGGCCAAGAAGCTGGCCCGGGACCTTGGCCCTCGCCTGGACGATGCCGTGATCGATCACACCATCGCGGCGCTGGTCGAGCGCTGGGAAGGCGCGGAAGCGCAGGAGGGGATCAGCGCCTTTTTCGACAAACGCAAGCCTGGCTGGCAGGCCTGAAAACAGGCATCTGACATATCTGTTCAGTACTCGGTGGCAGCCCACGGCTGTCACCGATTTCCTATTAAAATGATAGGGTATCAGAAACTTGGCGCTGGGGTGCTTTTTCCTGTCACAAACCCTGCATGATTAACCTCGCCTTAGTTGACGCTGTGGGGGTGGGGGAGTATGCACGATCCAAATCAACACGCCAATTGACGTCGCGCGGGAAACCGCCGGGGAAAGGAGCTGCTCTTGGAAGAGATGTTGAGGGAATACCTGCCGATCCTGGTCTTCCTGGGCGTTGCGGCAGGTTTGGGGATTGTCCTTATCCTGGCAGCCGTGGTGCTGGCGGTCCGAAATCCGGACCCGGAAAAGGTCAGCGCCTATGAATGCGGTTTCAACGCTTTTGACGATGCCCGAATGAAATTCGATGTCCGGTTCTACCTGGTGTCGATTCTCTTCATCATTTTCGACCTGGAGATTGCCTTTCTCTTTCCCTGGGCCGTCGGTTTCAAGGACATCAGCGACCTTGGCTTCTGGTCGATGATGGTGTTCCTGGGCGTGCTGACCATCGGCTTCGCCTATGAGTGGAAGAAGGGAGCGCTGGAATGGCAGTGATGACCGGGACAAACACCGCAGGCGTGGACAAGGAAGTTGTCACCCAGGCGCTGAATGCGGAGCTGCAGGACAAGGGGTTCCTGCTGACCTCTGCCGAAGACATCATCAACTGGGCACGCACCGGTTCCCTGCACTGGATGACCTTTGGTCTTGCCTGCTGCGCGGTGGAGATGATGCACACCTCGATGCCGCGCTATGATGCCGAACGATTTGGCATCGCGCCGCGCGCCTCGCCGCGCCAGTCGGACGTGATGATCGTCGCGGGCACCCTGACCAACAAGATGGCCCCGGCGCTGCGCAAGGTCTACGACCAGATGCCCGAGCCGCGCTACGTGATCTCGATGGGGTCCTGCGCCAACGGTGGCGGGTACTACCACTACAGCTATTCGGTGGTGCGCGGTTGTGACCGTATCGTCCCGGTCGATGTCTACGTTCCGGGCTGCCCGCCGACCGCTGAGGCGCTGCTGTACGGGCTGATGCAGCTGCAACGCAAGATCCGCCGCACCGGCACATTGGTCCGCTGAGGCAGGGAGGCAAGCAAATGACGCAAGCGCTGCAAGAGCTGGGTGCCCAGATCGAAGCCAAACGCCCCGACTGCGTGGTGTCCTGGGATATCTCCTTTGACGAATTGAACATCGACGTGGCCCCCGCCAACATCGCCGGGCTGGTCGAGTTCCTGAAGAACGATCCGAACTGCAAATTCTCGACGCTGGTCGACATCACGGCGGTCGACTACCCCGACCGGCCCAAGCGGTTCGACGTGGTCTACCACTTCCTGTCGATGTACCGGAACCAGCGCATCCGCCTGCGTGCCGCCGTGCGCGAGGACGAGATGCTGCCGTCGATCACCGATGTGCACCCCTCGGCCAACTGGTTCGAGCGTGAAGTCTACGACATGTTCGGCATCCTGTTCACGGGCCACCCGGACCTGCGCCGGATCCTGACCGACTACGGGTTCCGCGGCTACCCGCTGCGCAAGGACTTCCCGACCACCGGCTATACCGAGGTCCGCTATGATGACGCGCAGAAGCGCGTGGTCTACGAGCCGGTCAAGCTGGTGCAGGAATACCGCCAGTTCGATTTCATGAGCCCTTGGGAAGGTGCCGAATACATCCTGCCCGGTGACGAGAAGGAGGGCGCGAAATGATGGATGGGACCAACCTCGAGGCCAAGTTCGACGATGGCAGCGTGGATGCGCTGAGCGGCGAGCAGAAGATCCGCAACTTCAACATCAACTTCGGCCCGCAGCACCCGGCGGCGCACGGCGTGCTGCGTCTGGTGCTAGAACTCGACGGCGAGATCGTCGAGCGCTGCGACCCGCACATCGGCCTCCTGCACCGCGGCACCGAAAAGCTGATGGAGAGCCGCACCTACCTGCAGAACCTGCCGTATTTCGACCGGCTCGACTACGTGGCGCCGATGAACCAGGAACACGCCTGGTGTCTCGCCATCGAAAAGCTCACCGGTGTCGAGGTGCCGCGCCGTGCCTCGCTGATCCGGGTGCTGTACTCCGAAATCGGCCGTATCCTGAACCATCTGCTGAACGTGACCACCCAGGCCATGGACGTCGGCGCGCTGACGCCGCCGCTTTGGGGCTTTGAAGAGCGCGAAAAGCTGATGATCTTCTACGAGCGGGCCTGCGGTGCGCGCCTGCACGCGGCCTATTTCCGGCCCGGTGGCGTCCACCAGGATCTGCCGGATGAGCTGATCGATGACATCGAGGAATGGGCGATCGAATTCCCCCGCGTGCTCGACGACATCGATGGCCTGCTGACCGAGAACCGGATCTTCAAGCAGCGCAACTGCGACATCGGCGTGGTCACCGAAGAGGACATTCAGCAATATGGCTTCTCGGGTGTCATGGTGCGTGGCTCGGGCCTTGCCTGGGATCTGCGCCGTGCGCAACCCTATGAATGTTATGATGAATTCGACTTCCAAATCCCGGTTGGCAAGAACGGCGACTGCTACGACCGTTACCTGTGCCGGATGGAGGAGATGCGCCAGTCGCTGTCGATCATCCGGCAGGCGATCCACAAGCTGCGCGAAGCCACTGGCGACGTGCTGGCGCGTGGCAAGCTGACGCCGCCCAAACGCGGCGACATGAAAACGTCGATGGAGAGCCTGATCCACCATTTCAAGCTCTACACCGAAGGCTTCCATGTGCCGGCGGGCGAGGTCTATGCCGCGGTCGAGGCGCCCAAGGGCGAGTTCGGCGTCTACCTGGTGGCGGACGGGGCCAACAAGCCGTACCGCGCCAAGCTGCGCGCGCCGGGCTTCCTGCATCTGCAGGCGATGGACCACGTGGCCAAGGGTCACCAGCTGGCCGACGTCGCCGCCATCATCGGCACCATGGACGTCGTATTTGGAGAGATTGACCGCTAATGCTTCGCCGTCTGCATCCCGAACAACCCGAAAGTTTTGCCTTCACCCCGGCCAACCAGGCCTGGGCCGAGGCGCAGATCACCAAATACCCCGAGGGGCGTCAGGCTTCTGCGGTCATTCCGCTGCTGTGGCGCGCGCAGGAACAGGAAGGCTGGGTCAGCAAGCCGGCAATCGAATATGTCGCCGACATGCTGGGCATGGCGTATATCCGGGTGCTGGAGGTTGCGTCCTTCTACTTCATGTTCCAGCTGCAGCCCACGGGGTCGGTCGCGCATGTGCAGATCTGCGGCACCACCTCCTGCATGATCTGCGGCGCCGAGGATCTGATCGCTGTCTGCCGCGAGAAGATCGCCGCCAAGCCGCACACCCTGTCGGCGGATGGCAAGTTCTCCTGGGAAGAGGTCGAATGCCTTGGTGCCTGCACCAATGCGCCGATGGCGCAGATCGGCAAGGACTACTACGAAGACCTGACCACCGAAAGCTTCACCCGTCTGCTGGACGATCTGGCGGCTGGCAAGACCGTCACGCCGGGGCCGCAGAATGGCCGCTACGCGGCAGAGCCGAAAACCGGCCTGACGTCGCTTGGCGACTATGAGAGCGGCAAGACGCAGTACAACGCGTCGGTGCAGCTGGCGATGGACATCAAGGATGGCGTCAAGCGCATCCAGGGTGACGAGGTGCCGCTGCTGACCCCCTGGATCGGCAAGGATGGCAAGGTAGCCGGGCGCGCAGCCGGGGGGCAGCCGCCGAAGGCGCCCGAAGCCGTGCTGCCGGCCGTGAAACAGGCGGCCAAGGACGCCCCCGAGAAGAAGGCAAAGGTTGCCAAATCCGCCGCGGCCGAGCCGTCTTCGCCGGAAGGTGCCGCCGCCAAGGTGACGGAAGATTCCACGGCCCAGCCCGCGGTAGAGGAAAAGGCGCCGGAGACCCTGAAAGAGGCCCGCGGTGGCCTGCCGGATGATCTGAAACTGCTGAAGGGCGTCGGCCCGAAGCTGGAGCAGACCCTGAACGAGCTTGGGTTTTTCCACTTCGACCAGATCGCCGAATGGACAGACGCCGAGGTCGCCTGGGTCGACGCGCGGCTCAAATTCAAGGGCCGGATCAAGCGGGACGGCTGGATCGAACAGGCCAAGCGCCTGGCCGTGGGCGATGAGACGTCATTCGCCAAACGCGCCAAGGACGAAGGCATCTACAAAGACGACGACAAGTAACAGGGGCGGCTCCGTCAGGGGCCGCGCCCGGGTGATAGGGAACAGATGAGCAAGGACCAGGACCACGCCATCGCGGCCAAGGGTCGGCATATCGCGCTTGTGATTGCCGGGACCATTTCGCTGTGGGTTGTGTTGTCGCTGTTCATCGGCCCCATGCTGGGACTGCCGGGGCGCTATGCCCTGCTGTTCGACTTCGCCGCGCTGGCAGGCATGATCTATGCGCTGGTCAACATATTTCAACTCTGGCGGATGCGCCGGGACAACCAAAGGTAGGCACCCATGCTGAAGGATCAGGACCGGATCTTTACCAACCTTTACGGCATGCACGAGCGCACGCTGGCTGGCGCCAAGGCGCGCGGCCATTGGGACGGCACCGCAGGCATCATCGAGAAGGGCCGCGACTGGATCATCCAGACGATGAAGGATTCCGGTCTGCGCGGCCGCGGCGGCGCGGGCTTCCCCACGGGTCTGAAATGGTCCTTCATGCCCAAGGAAAGCGACGGACGCCCGGCCTACCTGGTGATCAACGCTGACGAATCCGAGCCCGGCACCTGCAAGGACCGGGAAATCATGCGCCACGATCCGCACACGCTGATCGAAGGCGCGCTGATCGCCAGCTTCGCGATGAACGCCCATACCTGCTACATCTACCTGCGCGGCGAATACATCCGCGAGCGCGAGGCGCTGCAGGCAGCGATCGACGAATGCTATGATCAGGGCCTGCTGGGCCGCAACGCGGCCGGTTCGGGCTGGGATTTCGACATCTTCCTGCACCACGGGGCAGGGGCCTACATCTGCGGCGAGGAAACCGCGCTGATCGAAAGCCTTGAAGGCAAGAAGGGCATGCCCCGGATGAAGCCGCCGTTCCCGGCGGGCGCGGGGCTCTATGGCTGCCCGACCACCGTGAACAACGTCGAATCCATTGCCGTCGTTCCGACCATCCTGCGCCGCGGCGCGGAGTGGTTTGCCTCTTTCGGGCGGCAGAACAACGCGGGCACCAAGCTGTTTGCGATCTCCGGTCACGTCAACACCCCCTGCGTGGTGGAAGAGGCGATGAGCATCTCCTTCGAGGAGCTGATCGAGAAGCACTGCGGCGGCATCCGCGGCGGCTGGGACAACCTTCTGGCGGTGATCCCCGGCGGCTCCTCCGTGCCCTGCGTGCGCGGTGAGAACATGCGCGACGCGATCATGGACTTCGACTACCTGCGCGGCGAGCTGGGCTCCGGCCTCGGCACCGCGGCGGTGATCGTGATGGACAAGCAGACCGACATCATCAAGGCGATCTGGCGGCTTGCGAAGTTCTACAAGCACGAAAGCTGCGGCCAGTGCACCCCGTGCCGCGAAGGCACCGGCTGGATGATGCGGGTGATGGAGCGGCTGGTGCGCGGCGAGGCAGAGCTGGAAGAGATCGACATGCTGTGGGATGTGACCAAGCAGGTCGAAGGCCATACGATCTGCGCGCTCGGCGATGCGGCGGCCTGGCCGATCCAGGGCCTGATCCGCAACTTCCGCGAGGAAATCGAGGACCGCATCAAGGCGCAGAAGTCGGGCCGCATGGGCGCGATGGCCGCGGAGTAATCACCAGTGGACGCTTTGGCCGCATATTCCCATGCTCTGGTCGCTTTGGCGGGGTTTGCCGTCATTGTGCTGCTGCTGTCGCCGCTCTCGGCGCTGGCCAAGCAGAAGGCCGGGCTGGCACCGGGCGGCACCCCGGCAGAGGACTATGCGAACCCGGCCTACCGGTTGAACCGCGCCTATCTGAATGGCTGCGAAACCCTGCCGATCTTCCTTACCGTGACGCTGCTGGCGATTCTTGCCGGGGCGGCCCCGTTCTGGGTGAACATGCTGGCGTCCCTGGTGCTGGTGACCCGCATTCTGATGGTGATCGTGCACATCCGCGGCATCGGCCGCGAGCAGGCTGGGGCAAGAACGATCTTTTACGTGACGGGCTGGGCCTTGATGCTCGGCCTGGCAATTCTGGCATTGGTGGCACTGTTTTGAGCATGAATGAACGATATCGTGTGGCGGCCCCGCTGGTGATCGCGGCTGTCCTGGCGCTGACAGGGTGCGAGGCCGTCGTCGGCAACAAGCGCCCCCTGTATGACGGCGTGCCTTTCAAGACGAGCGCCAAGGCTGTCGACAAAAAGGTGAACCGCGCGCTGTTCTCGGTGACGGTCAAGGACGCAGGACGTTCGATCACCGGGGCGCTGCAGGCGGCTGCCCATGCCGGAACGCGCTACTGCATCGAAAACTATGGCACCTCGCGGATCGACTGGGCCGTGAACCCCTCGGACGAAAACGCGCCGCTGACGCTGAGCGGTGGTGATGCGATTTTCCAGGGAACATGCAACCCGTGAGCAGGAGCGCGGCATATCAGCAGCGTCTGCTATTGCATAGCAGAGCTGTGCTGCGGCGCAGTGGCCTCTCTTTTGCAAAGGAGAGACCCATGTTGCGTACCCTGACGGCCGCCACCCTGACCCTGGTCCTGGCGTTGCCTGTGGCAGCCTTGGCCAAGCCATCCCTGCGTGATGTCGCTGAAATCGAAGACCCGCTGTTCGCCGTCGCCGTCGCCAAGGAAGTGGCGGACCATTGCGACAGCATCGCGCCTCGCTACTTCAAGGGGCTGGGCGAGCTGCGCCGTCTCAAGTCGCGGGCGAATGCCCTGGGCTACAGCGATGCCGAGATCCGCGAATACATCGAATCCGACGATGAAAAGGCGCGGATGCGGGCCAAGGGCGAGCGGCTGCTGGCGCAAAACGGCGTCAGCTACGGCGAACCGGAAACTTTCTGCGCCTATGGCCGCGCGGAGATTGAGAAAAACAGCGCGATCGGCGTGTTACTGAGGGCGAAATAGACCATGTCTGACCTCCGCAAGATCAACATTGACGGAACCGAGATCGAGGTGGACGGGGCAATGACCCTGATCCAGGCCTGCGAAGAGGCGGGCATCGAGATCCCGCGCTTCTGCTATCATGAGCGCCTGTCGATTGCCGGCAACTGCCGCATGTGCCTCGTCGAGGTCGTTGGCGGCCCGCCCAAGCCCGCGGCCTCCTGCGCGATGCAGGTGCGTGACCTGCGCCCGGGGCCCGAAGGCCAGGCGCCGCAGGTGAAAACCAACTCGCCCATGGTCAAGAAGGCCCGTGAAGGCGTGATGGAATTCATGCTCATCAACCACCCGCTGGATTGCCCGATCTGCGACCAGGGCGGCGAATGCGACCTGCAGGACCAGGCGATGGCCTATGGCCTGTCGGGCAGCCGCTTCAAGGAGCCCAAGCGGGCGGTGGATGACCTGGATCTCGGCCCTCTGGTGGACACCACCATGACCCGCTGCATCTCCTGCACCCGCTGCGTGCGCTTCACCACCGAGGTCGCTGGCATCACCCAGATGGGCCAGACTGGCCGTGGCGAGGATGCGGAGATCACCTCCTACCTGAACCAGACCCTGCAATCGAACCTGCAGGGCAACATCATCGACCTCTGCCCGGTGGGCGCGCTGACCTCCAAGCCCTATGCCTTTACCGCACGCCCCTGGGAGCTGACCAAGACCGAAACCATCGACGTGATGGACGCGCTGGGGGCGAACATCCGGGTCGACACCAAGGGCCGCGAAGTGATGCGCATCCTGCCGCGCAACCACGACGGCGTGAACGAGGAGTGGATCAGCGACAAGACCCGCTTTGTCTGGGATGGCCTGCGCCGCCAGCGTCTCGACCGCCCCTATGTGCGCGTCGACGGCAAGTTGAAGCCCGCCACATGGCCCGAAGCCCTGTCCGCGGCGGCCAATGCCATGCAGGGCAAGAAAGTTGCGGGGCTGATCGGTGATCTGGCCCCGGTCGAGGCGGCCTTTGCGCTGAAACAGCTGATCGAGGGGTTTGGCGGTAACGTTGAATGCCGCACCGACAACGCCCGGCTGCCAATCGGCAACCGTGCGGGCTATGCCGGCACCGCCACCATCGAGGACATCGACAACGCCAAGTTCATCCAGCTGATCGGCACCAACCCGCGTGACGAGGCCCCGGTGCTGAACGCCCGCATCCGCAAGGCGTGGCTGAATGGCGCCCAGGTCGGCCTGGTCGGCCAGCCTGCAGATCTGACCTACGACTACGCACATGTCGGCACCGACCGGGCAGCCCTGTCGAGCCTGCTCGACAAGGACCATGGCGCCATCAAGGATGCGCCGTCGGTGGTAATCGTGGGGCAGGGTGCGCTGCGCGAAGCCGACGGTCTGGCGGTTCTGGCCGCTGCGCAGAAACTCGCGGCCGACACCGACTCCAAACTGCTGGTGCTCCACACTGCCGCCTCCCGCGTTGGCGCGATGGACATCGGTGCGGTCACCGAAGGCGGCATGGCCGCCGCCATCGACGGAGCCGAGGTGATCTACAACCTCGGTGCCGATGAGGTGGAGATCGACGCAGGTGCCTTCGTGATCTACCAGGGCAGCCATGGCGACCGTGGCGCGCATCGCGCCGACGTGATCTTGCCCGGCGCCGCCTATACCGAGGAAAACGGCCTGTTCGTGAACACCGAAGGCCGTCCACAGCTGGCGATGCGCGCCGGTTTTGCACCGGGCGAGGCCAAGGAAAACTGGGCCATCCTGCGGGCGCTCAGCGCCGAGGTCGGAAAACAGCTGCCCTACGATTCGCTGGCGCAGCTGCGGCAGGTTCTGGTCGCGGCAGTGCCGCACTTGGCCAAGATCGACCGGGTGACTGCGAAGGAAGGGGCCCCGCTGGCACAGGACACGCTCGGCACTGCCGACTTCCTGCCCGCGATCCGCGACTTCTACCTGACCAACCCGATCGCGCGCGCCTCGCAGCTGATGGCCGAGCTGTCCGCGGGTGCCAAGACCCGCACGACCGGGAAACTGGCTGCCGAATGATCCGTTTCGCCCTCATATCTGTGCTGATGCTGGCCGCCTGCGCGATGGAGCCGGGCAGCACCGGCGCGCGGCCCACCCCGGTCTACGAAGGGGTGGAGACCAGCCTGCTTGAGGGCGATCTGGTGCAATTTCATGTCTCCATGCGCGATGTGCGCGACACTGGGGATCTCGACAAATATGCGGAATGTGCCGCCGCGCAATATGCGCTGATCCGGGGTTACGGGTTTGCGCGCCACGTGCGCACGACAATGAAACAGGCAGGGGGCAGCCGGACCGCCGATGCGGTCTATCTGATCTCCCCCGCTTTGCCGCGCGGCTTGCGCACCATCGACGCCGAGGTCGTGGTGGCGGATTGCGCGGCGAACGGAATACCCACGGTGTGAGGACCTATGGCTGATTTCTTTAACACTCCAGGCGGCATCGCTGTTCTGATCCTGGCGCAAGTGCTGGCAGTTGTTGCCTTTGTGATGATCTCGCTCCTGTTCCTCGTCTACGGGGACCGCAAGATCTGGGCCGCGGTCCAGATGCGCCGGGGCCCGAACGTGGTGGGCGTCTTCGGCCTGCTGCAATCGGTGGCGGATGCGCTGAAATACGTGGTGAAAGAGGTGGTGATCCCCGCGGGCGCCGACCGCACCGTGTTCATCCTCGCGCCGATGACCAGCTTCGTTCTGGCGATGATCGCCTGGGCGGTGATCCCGTTCAACGACGGCTGGGTGCTCTCGGACATCAACGTCGCCATCCTCTATGTCTTCGCGGTCTCCTCGCTCGAGGTCTACGGCGTCATCATGGGCGGCTGGGCGTCGAACTCCAAGTATCCGTTCCTCGGCAGCCTGCGCTCGGCGGCGCAGATGATCTCCTACGAGGTCTCCCTTGGCCTGATCATCATCGGCATCATCATCTCCACCGGAAGCATGAACTTCGGCGACATCGTGCGCGCACAGGATGGCGACCTGGGGCTGTTGAACTGGTACTGGATCCCGCATTTCCCGATGGTGTTCCTGTTCTTCATTTCTGCGCTGGCGGAAACCAACCGCCCGCCCTTCGACCTGCCGGAAGCGGAATCCGAACTGGTGGCGGGCTACCAGGTGGAATACTCCTCGACCCCGTTCCTGCTGTTCATGGCCGGCGAATATATCGCCATCTTCCTGATGTGCGCGCTGACCACGCTGTTGTTCTTCGGGGGCTGGCTCAGCCCGATCCCGGGCCTGCCGGACGGCGTGCTGTGGATGGTCGCCAAGATGGCGTTCTTCTTCTTCCTCTTCGCGATGGTAAAGGCGATCACCCCGCGCTACCGCTATGACCAGCTGATGCGGCTGGGCTGGAAAGTGTTCCTGCCGTTCTCGCTGGCCTGGGTGGTCTTTGTGTCCTTTGCTGCAAAATTTGACTGGTTCTGGGGCATCTTCGCCCGCTGGACCGTGGGAGGCTAACTGATGGCGAACATCGACTACACCCGCGCCGCCAAATACTTCCTGCTGCAGGATTTCTGGGTCGGCTTCAAATTGGGGCTGAAGTATTTCTTCGCCCCCAAGGCAACCGTGAACTACCCGCACGAAAAAGGCCCGCTGTCGCCCCGCTTCCGCGGCGAGCACGCGCTGCGTCGCTATCCCAACGGCGAGGAGCGCTGCATTGCGTGCAAGCTCTGCGAGGCGGTCTGCCCGGCGCAGGCGATCACCATCGACGCGGAACCGCGCGAGGACGGAAGCCGCCGCACCACGCGCTATGACATCGACATGACCAAATGCATCTACTGCGGTTTCTGCCAGGAAGCCTGCCCGGTGGATGCGATTGTCGAGGGGCCGAACTTCGAGTTCGCCACCGAGACCCGCGAGGAGCTGTTCTACAACAAGGAAAAACTCCTGGCCAACGGCGACCGCTGGGAAGCCGAGATCGCCCGCAACCTCGAAATCGACGCCCCCTACCGATGAAAGAGCCGCGCAAAAGTTTCCCGAAAACTTTTGCCATGACTTTTTGAAAAGTCTCGGGCCAGAGGAGATGACGTGACCAAGCAGCCGCCAAACCCGTTTGAGGCCATGATGGAACAGATGCAGGCCCAGGCCCAGCAGATGGCCAAGGCGTTCAATCCGGCGCTGGAGAACTTCTCGCCCTCCGAGGCCTTCAAGGAGTTCGAGGCGCTGTGGCCCACCATGCCCAAAGAGGTCATGGAAATGATGTTCGGCAATACCGTCAACAAGGACGGTCTGGATGCCAAGACCCGGCTGCTGCTGACGCTGGCCGGGCTCACCTGCCAGGGCGCACAGGCCGACAGTGCCGTGCGCCAGACCGTGCGCCACGCCCTCGCGGCAGGTGCCAAGAAACAAGAGATCGTGGAAACGATCGGACAGATGTCGGTCTTCGCCGGCATTCCGGCCATGAACCGGGCGCTGGATCTGGCGCAGCAGGTCATGGACGACAAAAGGGACGATGAGACATGAGCGTTTTTGCCTTCTACCTCTTCGCCATCAGCGCAATCACCGGCGGGCTGTTCACCGTGATCAGCCGCCAGCCGGTGCATTCGGTGCTGTGGCTGATCCTGGCCTTCCTTTCCTCGGCCGGGCTGTTTGTGCTGTTGGGGGCGGAATTCGTCGCCATGCTGCTGGTCATCGTCTACGTGGGGGCGGTCGCGGTGCTGTTCCTCTTCGTGGTGATGATGCTGGACGTGGATTTTGCCGAGCTGAAAGCGGAGATGGCAAAATACATGCCGCTGGCGCTGCTGATCGGCCTGGTGATCCTGATGCAGTTCGTGATGGCCTTTGGCGTCTGGGAAACCGCCCACAAGGCGCCGGAGCTGCTGGCCAATCCGGTGCCTGCGGACCGCCACAACACCGAGGCGCTCGGCCTCATCATCTATGACCAATATTTCCTTCTGTTCCAGCTATCGGGCCTGATCCTGCTGGTGGCGATGATCGGCGCGATCGTGCTGACGCTGCGCCACCGCACGGATGTCAAACGCCAGGACGTCGTCGCCCAGATGATGCGCGACCCGGCGATGGCGATGGAGCTGAAGGACGTGAAACCGGGGCAGGGGCTGCAAGGCAAATGATCGGACTTGAACATTATCTGACCGTCGCGGCGACGCTGTTCGTCATCGGCATCTTCGGGCTCTTCCTTAACCGCAAGAACGTCATCATCCTGCTGATGAGCATCGAGCTGATGCTGCTGGCGGTGAACATCAACCTGGTGGCGTTCTCCAGCTTCCTGGGCGATCTGGTGGGGCAGGTGTTTACCCTGTTCGTGCTGACCGTGGCCGCCGCCGAGGCCGCCATCGGCCTTGCGATCCTGGTCTGCTTCTTCCGCAACCGCGGCACCATCGCCGTCGAAGACGTCAACGTGATGAAGGGCTAAAGAACCATGGAAACCATCCTCCTCTTTGCCCCGTTGGTGGGGGCGGTGATCTGCGGCTTCGGCCACAAGTTCATCGGTGAAAAAGCCGCCACGATCACCGCGACGGCCCTGTTGTTCCTGTCGGCGCTGCTGAGCTGGATCACCTTCCTGTCGTTTGACGGAACCACCGAGACCATCACCATCCTGCGCTGGATCGAGAGCGGCTCGCTGGCGACCGACTGGGCGATCCGTCTGGACCGGCTGACCGCGATCATGCTGATCGTGATCACCACGGTTTCCAGCCTCGTGCACCTCTACTCCTTCGGCTACATGGATCATGACCCGCAGTGGAAAGAGGGCGAGAGCTACAAGCCGCGCTTCTTTGCCTACCTGTCGTTCTTCACCTTCGCGATGCTGATGCTGGTGACCTCCGACAACCTGGTGCAGATGTTCTTCGGCTGGGAGGGCGTCGGTGTCGCCTCCTACCTGCTGATCGGCTTTTACTACCGCAAGCCGTCGGCCAATGCCGCGGCCATGAAAGCGTTCATCGTCAACCGTGTCGGCGACTTCGGCTTTTCGCTGGGGATCTTCGGTCTGTTCTTCCTGACCGACAGTATCAACCTCGGCGACATCTTCGCGGCAGCGCCGACGCTGGCAGAGACCCAGGTGTCCTTCCTGTGGACCGAGTGGAACGCGGCGAACCTCTTGGCCTTCCTGCTGTTTGTCGGCGCGATGGGCAAGTCGGCCCAGCTCTTGCTGCACACCTGGCTGCCGGACGCGATGGAAGGCCCGACCCCGGTGTCGGCGCTGATCCACGCCGCGACCATGGTGACCGCGGGCGTGTTCCTGGTCTGCCGCATGTCGCCGCTGATGGAGTTTGCGCCTGAAGCCACGGCGTTCATCACCGTGCTGGGGGCCGCGACCGCATTCTTTGCCGCCACCGTTGGCCTGGTGCAGAACGACATCAAGCGGGTGATCGCCTATTCGACCTGCTCGCAGCTCGGCTACATGTTCGTGGCGGCTGGCGTCGGCATGTATTCGGCGGCGATGTTCCACCTGTTCACCCACGCCTTCTTCAAGGCGATGCTGTTCCTTGGCGCCGGTTCGGTGATCCACGCGATGCATCACGAGCAGGACATGCGGAACTACGGCGCGCTGCGCAAGAAGATCCCCTATACCTTCTGGGCGATGATGATCGGCACGCTGGCCATCACCGGCGTCGGCATCCCGCTCACCCACATCGGCTTTGCCGGCTTCCTGTCCAAGGACGCGATCATCGAAAGCGCCTATGCGGGCGGCTCGATGTTCGGCTTCTGGGCGCTGGTGCTCGCGGCCTTCATGACGTCGTTCTACAGCTGGCGCCTGATGTTCCTGACCTTCTACGGCGAGGCGCGCGGCGACAAGCACACCCACGACCACGCCCATGAAAGCCCAATGGTCATGCTGATCCCGCTGGGCGTTCTGGGTCTTGGCGCGATCTTCTCGGGCATGCTGTGGTACGGCAGCTTCTTCGGTCACGCCGATCAGGTCGGCAAGTTCTACGGCATCCCGGTGGCCGAGGCCTCGGCAGAGGCCCATGGCGAAGCGGCGGCAGACGATTATGCCGGTGATGAGCACCACTACGCCTTCGTCGGCCAGCCGGGGGAGGGCGCCTTGTACATCGCGCCGGACAACCACGTGCTGGAGGATGCCCATGCCGCGCCCAAATGGGTGAAGGTCTCGCCCTTCATCGCGATGCTGGGCGGCTTGGCGCTGGCCTACCTGTTCTACATCGTGAACCCCTCGCTGCCCAAGCGCCTGGCCAAGCAGCAGCGGCCGCTGTACCTGTTCCTGCTGAACAAGTGGTACTTTGACGAGATCTATGATGCGATCTTTGTCAAACCGGCGGTGGCGCTTGGTCGGCTCTTCTGGAAGAAGGGCGATGGCAAGACCATCGACGGCTTCCTGAACGGTCTGGCGATGGGCATTGTTCCCTTCTTCACCCGCCTCGCGGGCCGGGCGCAGTCCGGTTACATCTTCACTTATGCCTTCTGGATGGTGCTGGGCATTGCCGCCCTGGTCACCTGGATGTCGATCGGCGGAGGAGCGCACTGATGGACAATCTCCTTTCTATCGTCACCTTCATCCCGGCGCTTGCGGCGGCCATCTTGGCCCTGTTGATGCGCGGCGCGGATGAGGCGGCGCAGCGCAACGCCAAATACGTCGCGCTTTTTGCCACCACCGTCACTTTCCTGATCAGCCTCGGGATCTATTCCCAGTTCGATCCCGCCAATACCGGCTTCCAGTTCGTCGAAGAGGCGGAATGGATCTTCGGGTTGAAGTACAAGATGGGCGTCGACGGCATCTCGGTGCTGTTCGTCATGCTGACCACCTTCATCATGCCGCTGACCATCCTGGCCAGCTGGTCGGTCACCGACCGGGTGAAGGAATACATGATCGCCTTCCTGCTCCTGGAGACCCTGATGCTGGGCGTCTTCATGGCGCTGGACCTGGTGCTGTTCTACCTGTTCTTCGAGGCGGGCCTCATTCCGATGTTCCTGATCATCGGTATCTGGGGGGGCAAGGAGCGGATCTACGCTTCGTTCAAGTTCTTCCTCTACACCTTCTTCGGCTCGGTACTGATGCTGGTGGCGATGGTGTTCATGTATGTGGATGCCGGCACCACCGATATTGAGACCCTGCTGACCCACAGCTTCTCGGCGGCGTCGTTTGACGTGCTGGGCCTGCACATCGTGGGGGGCGCGCAGACGCTGATGTTCCTCGCCTTCTTTGCCTCCTTCGCGGTGAAGATGCCGATGTGGCCGGTGCACACCTGGCTGCCGGACGCGCACGTACAGGCGCCGACCGCGGGCTCCGTGGTGCTGGCGGCGATCCTGCTGAAAATGGGCGGCTACGGCTTCCTGCGCTTCAGCCTGCCGATGTTCCCGGTTGGGGCAGACGTGATGACCGACGTGGTGCTGTGGATGTCCGCCATCGCGGTGGTCTACACCTCGCTGGTCGCCATGGTGCAGGAGGACATGAAGAAGCTGATTGCCTATTCGTCCGTCGCACACATGGGCTTTGTCACCATGGGCATCTTTGCCGCCAACCAGCAGGGCGTCGACGGCGCGATCTTCCAGATGATCAGCCATGGCTTCATCTCCGCCGCGCTCTTCCTCTGCGTCGGCGTGATCTATGACCGCATGCACACCCGCGAGATCGACGCTTATGGCGGCCTGGTGATCCGTATGCCCGCCTATGCGCTGGTCTTCATGTTCTTCACCATGGGCAACGTCGGCCTGCCGGGTACCTCTGGCTTCATCGGTGAGTTCCTGACCCTGATGGGCGCCTTCCAGAAGAACACCTGGGTCACCGCAGTGGCGGCAACCGGCGTGATCTTCTCGGCGGGCTACGCGCTGTGGCTCTACCGCCGCGTGGTGTTCGGCGACCTGATCAAGGGCAGCCTCAAGACCATCCAGGACATGAGCGCCCGCGAACGGTTCATCTTCGCGCCGCTGGTGGTGATGACCCTGCTGCTGGGCGTCTACCCGGCGCTGGTCACCGACATCATCAGCCCCTCGACCGAGGCGCTGGTCGCTAACTTCAACCAGTCTCTGGCTGCTGCCGATACCTCGGCGGCGACCCAGATTGCTTCGCACTAAGGGAGCATCAGGCAGATGATCCAAGCTGATCTCACCGTAATCCTGCCAGAGATCGTTCTGGCACTATACGCCATGGCGGCGCTCTTGGGCGCGGTATACACCGGCAAGGACAGGCTGGCGGGCCCGCTGGTCTGGTCCACCGCCGCGCTGCTGGCGGTGCTGGCCTTCTGGATCGGCTCCAGCCCGGCCGGAACGCAGACCGCCTTTGGCGGCATGTTCATCGACGACGGTTTCTCGCGCTTTGCCAAGGTGGCGCTGCTTCTGGGCGCCGCTGCGGTGCTGCTGATCGGTCAGGAATACATGGCCCGGCGCGGCATGCTGCGGTTCGAATACCCGATCTTGGTCGCGCTCTCCGCCGTGGGCATGATGATGATGGTCTCGGCAGGCGACCTGATGGCGCTTTACATGGGGCTGGAGCTGCAGTCGCTGGCGCTGTACGTCGTGGCTGCAATGCGCCGCGACAGCGTGAAATCGACCGAGGCGGGCCTCAAGTATTTCGTGCTGGGGGCGCTGTCCTCCGGTCTGCTGCTCTACGGTGCTTCGCTGGTCTACGGCTTTGCCGGAACCACGAAATTCGCAGGCATCATTCAGGTGGCAGAGCAGGGCCACATGTCCATCGGCATGCTGTTCGGCCTCGTCTTCATGATCTCGGGGCTTGCCTTCAAGGTCTCCGCGGTGCCGTTCCACATGTGGACGCCCGACGTCTACGAAGGCTCTCCGACGCCGGTCACCGCCTTCTTTGCCACCGCACCCAAGGTGGCGGCGATGGGCCTGTTTGCCCGCGTGCTGCATGACGCCTTCGGCGGCGCCATCGCCGACTGGCAGCAGGTGATCGTGGTTCTGTCGGTGCTGTCGATGTTCCTCGGCGGGATTGCCGCCATCGGCCAGCGCGACATCAAGCGTCTGATGGCCTTCTCCTCCATCGCCCACATGGGTTATGCGATGATCGGCCTTGCGGCCGGGACCGAGGCAGGCATCAGCGCGATGCTGGTGTACCTCGCGATCTATGTCACCATGAACATCGGCACCTTCTCCTTCATCCTGATGCTTGAGAAGGACGGCAAGCCGGTCACCGACATTCTGGCCCTGAACCAGTTCGCCGCGCGCGAGCCGGGCAAGGCGCTGGCGGTGCTGGTGCTGATGTTCTCGCTGGCGGGCGTGCCGCCGATGCTGGGCTTCTTTGCCAAGCTGGGCGTGTGGAAGGCGGGCGTGGACGCCGGGCTGATGGGGCTGGTGATCGCCTCCGCCGTGGCCTCGGTCATCGGTGCCTTCTACTACCTGCGGATCGTGTTCTACATGTACTTCGGCACCGGCGAGGGCGATGTCGAGGCCAAGGGCTCCCCGGTGCTGGCGGTGGCCCTGATGGCCTCGGCAGCGATGATGCTGGTGGGCGTGGTCTACCAGTTCGGCATCGACGGCGCGGCGGCTGCGGCTGCGGCCACCCTTGTAAACTGATCGGCTTTTCATCAGGCTGAACGGGCCCGGTCGCTTGACCGGGCCTTTCGCACTTTCTAAGGAGCGCGCATGAGCTGGCCAGCAGGATATGGAAAACGGGTGCTGCCCGAGGTCGACAGTACCCTGGACGAGGCGGCCCGTATTGCCGACGGGCTGGCGGGGCCGGAGTGGATTCTGGCCCTGCGTCAGACCAAGGGCCGCGGCCGACGCGGTCGCGACTGGAAAGACCCCAAGGGCAATTTCGCCGCCACCCTGGTGATGCGCCCCGAAGGCGCTCCGGGTCAGGCGGCGCTGCGCAGCTTCGTGGCAGCCCTCGCGGTCTATGACGCTTGCGTCGCGGTCACCGGCCGTAGCGACGGCTTGTCTCTGAAATGGCCCAACGACGTGCTCTTGAAGGGCGGCAAGCTGGCCGGCATCCTGCTGGAAAGCTCGGGCAATGGCAAAGGCGTCAATCACCTGTTCGTCGGCATCGGCGTCAATCTGGTGGAAACCCCGATGAAGGAATGGCTGGAACCCGGCGCGGTCTGGCCGGTGTCGCTGTTGTCGGAAACCGGCGTGCAGGTCTCGCCCGAGGATTTCCTCGAAGCCCTGGCAGAGGCCTTTGCCCGCTATGAGCATCAGTTCTCCACCTACGGGTTCGAACCGATCCGTACCGAGTGGCTCGCCCGCGCGGCCAAGCTGGGCGAGGTGATCACCGCCCGCACCGCCAATTCTGAAACCGAAGGCACATTCGAGACGGTGGACGCCAACGGCAACCTCGTCCTAAACACGGCCAAGGGCCGTGTCAGCATCCCGGCGGCGGACATCTTTTTCTAGAAAGGGGCAGCGATGCTTCTGGCAGTTGATTGCGGCAACACCAACACGGTCTTTTCGATTTATGACGGCGAAGAGTTTATCGCCATGTGGCGCACGGCCACCGACTGGAAGCGCACCGCCGACCAATATTATGTCTGGCTCAACACGCTGATGCGGCTGCAGGGCATCGAGGCGGATATCACCGACATGATCGTGTCTTCCACGGTGCCGCGGGTGGTGTTCAACCTTCGGGTGCTGGCCGATCGGTATTTCAACACGCGCCCGCTGGTCGTGGGCAAACCCGAGTGCAAGCTGCCGGTCGCCGTGCGGGTTGATGAAGGCACCCAGGTCGGGCCCGACCGCCTGGTCAACACCGTGTCCGGTTTCGACCAGCATGGCGGCAACCTGATCGTGGTCGATTTTGGCACGGCAACCACCTTTGACGTCGTCGCCGAGGATGGCGCCTATATCGGCGGGGTGATCGCGCCCGGCGTGAACCTCAGCCTTGAGGCTCTGCACCAGGCCGCGGCGGCCTTGCCGCATGTGGACATTACCAAGCCGCAGCGTGTAATTGGCACCAACACCGTCGCCTGCATGCAGTCCGGCGTGTTCTGGGGCTATGTCGGCCTTGTGCGCGAAATCTGCGACCGCATCAAGATGGAACGCGGCGTGGCGATGAAAGTTATCTCAACAGGCGGGCTGGCGCCTTTGTTCCAGCAAACGGCAGATCTGTTCGATGCGTTCGAGGAAGACCTCACCATGCACGGGCTTCAGATCATACATAAATACAACAAGGAAAACGGAACTGACGCATGAGCAGTGAACGACTGATATACCTGCCCCTCGGCGGGGCGGGTGAAATTGGCATGAATGCCTATGTCTATGGCTACGGACCGCAGGACAAGGAGCGGCTGATCCTGGTCGACCTCGGCGTGACCTTCCCGGACATGGACACGACCCCGGGTGTGGATCTCATCATGCCGGACATGACCTGGCTGAAAGAGCGCGTGGACCGGCTGGAGGGGATTTTCATCACCCACGGTCACGAGGACCACATCGGCGCCATCGCGCATATGTACTCCAGCCTGAGCGTGCCGATCTACGCCCGCCCCTTCACCGCCAACCTCGCGCGGCGCAAGATGGAAGAAGCGGGCCACGACCCGGCCAACGTCGTCACCGTCGAGGCCTGGCCCGAGGTGACACGGCTTGGCCCCTTCACGGTTGGCGTCGCGCCGATGAGCCATTCCATCCCCGAGAGCGGCGCCCTGGTGATCGACAGCCCGGCAGGCCGGGTGGTGCACACCGGCGACTTCAAGCTGGATCCGAACCCGCTGGTGGGCGAACCCTTCGATCCCGAGATGTGGGCGCAGATCGCCGCGCCGGGCATCCAGGCGCTGGTCTGCGATTCGACCAACGTCTTCTCGACCCATCCGGGCCGCTCGGAATCGGAATTGCCGGAGCCGATCACCGAACTGTTCGCCAATGCCAAGGGCATGGTGGCCGCCACGACCTTTGCCTCCAACGTGGCGCGGGTGAAGACGCTCGCAAAGGCGGGCGAGAAGGCCGGGCGCTCCATCGTGCTGCTGGGCCGGGCCATGCGGCGGATGATCGAAGCCGCGGTGGAAACCGGTGTGCTGAGCGATTTTCCCA
Source organism: Leisingera sp. XS_AS12 (assembly GCF_041224635.1). Classification (NCBI taxonomy): domain Bacteria; kingdom Pseudomonadati; phylum Pseudomonadota; class Alphaproteobacteria; order Rhodobacterales; family Roseobacteraceae; genus Leisingera; species Leisingera sp. XS_AS12. The sequence goes on along the minus strand of NZ_JBGFGM010000103.1, from coordinate 35,399 downwards.
AGACCATCAGCCCCGAGGACGCCAGCGATGTGCCGCGCGAGAACCTGATGCTGATCACCACCGGCAGCCAGGGCGAACGCCGCGCTGCCACCGCCCAGCTGGCGCGCGGCAAGTACCGCGGGCTGGAGCTGAAGGAGGGTGACCTGTTCCTGTTCTCCTCCAAGACCATTCCGGGCAATGAAAAGGGCGTGATCCACATCATCAACCAGTTCTCGGAAAAGGGCGTCGATGTGGTGGACGACAGCTCGGGCCTGTACCACGTGTCGGGGCATGCCAATGGGCCCGACCTGGAGGCGTTGCACGATTTGCTGAAGCCCAAGATGGTGGTCCCGATGCACGGCGAACACCGTCACCTGCGCCAGCATGCGCGCCTGGCCGAAGCCAAGGGCATCGCCAGCGCGGTGGTGGTCAACGGCATGATGATGGACCTGACGGGCGATGCGCCCAAGGTCACCGGCTATGTCGACACCGGCCGCACCTACCTGGACGGCACGGTCAAATACGGCGCGCTGGACGGCATCGTGCGCGACCGCATCCGCATGGCGCTGAACGGCCATGTCACCGTGACGGTTATCCTCGATGAAGAGGACGAGCCTCTGGGGGAACCCTGGTGCGACATCAAGGGGTTGGCAGAGACCGGCAGCTCCAACGCGGCACTGGTCGAGGTGATGGAAGAGGACCTGAACCAGTTCCTGATGCGGGCCGGGGCCAAGACCCTGCGCAACGAGGAAAAGCTGGAGCAGGAACTGCGTCGCATCGCGCGCCAAAGCGCGCAGAGCGAGATCGGCAAGAAGCCGGAAGTCACGGTGGTGGTCAGCCGCATGCGCTGATCCTGCATGCCGGGGCAGGGCGGCTCTCCCGCCCGGCCCAAGCTGCATCCCGGATGCATCAGGCCCCGTTGGGCCAGGCGCCGCGGTCCCTTGACGGGACCGCGGCGCTGTCGCTTTTGCGGAGACGTAGGGACAGCAGCCTGAAACGGCGGCCAGCAACGAAAAACGCCGCGGCCCTTCGGGGACTCGCGGCGTTTTGATCGTGCCCCGGACGGGGGCCAGTGCAGCCTTGGGCGTCAGCCGTGCAGCGGACGGGCGCAGCTGGGGCAGGAGACCACTTTGCGCGGCGCGCTGAACACGGCGCGGAACAGGGTGCGCAGCATGGAGGCAAAGGCCTCGGCGCGCAGCTCATGTGCGCGTGCCTCGATGGCCTGGAAATCGGCGAGGGTCAGTGTCGGCGTTGTGTTTTCGGTGCTGGTCATGGTTTGGCCTGTCATCAGTGGCGCGTTTTCTGTTGGCGCAGCTATACGCCTCTCTCGGCCCGTTTACGCCAACCAAGATCGAAGACCCGTTATGCTGCAAGTGCAAAGCTTGCCATGCCGCACTTGCATGGGCGTGTCTGAACATCAGTGCCAGCGCCCGAATCCATACGGCAGGACAGACGCAAAAGGGCCGCTTCACTGGGAAGCGGCCCTTTGGAAATCGGAATCAGGAGCGTCTTTTGCCGATTCAACCTGCCGATTTAACCGGCGCGGCGCTCGGCAAAGCTGAGGGCAATGAAGCTGGGCATGTGATCACCCATGCCCACGACGGTCTTGTCATCGCGACGCTCGCCCTTGCCACGTCCAGAGGAGCGGCCGCTCTTCTGGTTGACCTTGGTGTCGCGGTTGTCGCGCGTGTCCTTGGCGGATTTCGACGCGGGCTTCCCACCGGATTTCTCCTCGCGGCTTTCGACCTTGGTGTCTGCCTCGGGTTTGGACTCCGGCGCGGGCTTGTCCTTTTTCGGCGCGGGCTTCACCGGGTTTTCCAGCCGGGTGATTTCCTTCTGGATCAGGGTCTCAACCGCATCCAGCGCCTTCTCGTCGCGGGGCGAGCAGATGGTGATCGCCTTGCCCTCGCGACCCGCGCGACCGGTGCGGCCGATGCGGTGGACATAATCCTCGGCATGGCCGGGCACATCGAAGTTGAACACATGGCTGACGCTCGGCACGTCCAACCCGCGCGCCGCGACGTCAGAGGCGACCAGGATCCGCAGGGAGCCTTCGCGGAAGCCGTCCAGCGTCTTCATGCGCTGGCTCTGGTCCAGGTCGCCATGGATCGCGGCCGCGTCATAGCCGTATTTCTTGAGCGATTTCGCGCAGATATCCACATCCGTCTTGCGGTTGCAGAAGATGATGCCGTTGGTCAGCTTCTCACCCTCGGCGTCGATCAGCGCGCGCAGCACCTTGCGCTTCTCGCTGCCCTCGCGGTCGCGGCGGGAGGGTTTGAACATCACCACGCCCTGCTCGATGGTTTCGGAGGCGGTGGCCTGGCGGGCGACCTCGATCCGGGCCGGAGCCGACAGGAAGGTATTGGTGATGCGTTCGATTTCCGGCGCCATGGTGGCCGAGAAGAACAGCGTCTGACGGGTGAAGGGCGTCAGCGAGAAGATGCGCTCGATATCGGGGATGAAGCCCATGTCGAGCATCCGGTCGGCCTCGTCCACCACCATGATCTGCACGCCGGTGAGCAGCAGCTTGCCGCGCTCGAAATGGTCCAGCAGGCGGCCCGGAGTGGCGATCAGCACGTCGACACCCTTGTCGATCAGCGCGTCCTGTTCCTTGAAGGAAACGCCACCGATCAGCAGCGCCTTGGTCAGCTTCACGTGCTTGGCATAGGTGTCGAAGTTCTCGGCAACCTGTGCCGCCAGCTCGCGGGTAGGGCACAGCACCAGGCTGCGCGGCATCCGGGCGCGGGCGCGGCCACGGGCCAGCAGGGTAATCATCGGCAGGGTGAAGGACGCGGTCTTGCCGGTCCCGGTCTGGGCAATCCCCAGAACGTCGCGCCCTTCCAGCGCCGGGGGAATCGCCCCGGCCTGAATGGGGGTGGGGCTTTCGTAACCAGCTTCCTCAATTGCCTTGAGGACCTTGGCGTTCAGGTTCAGATCGGTGAATTTTGTCATCTGTATCCGTCATTGCGGACACTGACCAGGCCCGCGCGTGTGTGTTGCAGCCGGCTCCGCTAGGGTCACGCGGGATGGCAGCTTCCGGCTCGAGGGCGGGCATAGCAAAATACCGGGTGATCGTCAATTAATGCCGGTTTTTGCGCTCTTTTTAGCCGGTGGCGCGCTGAAAAGGGAACAATTCAGGGGCTGGACGGAAAGTGTTTCTGCCGCGTCGCGCCCAAGCCCAGTTGGCGAATCCGCAGCAGTCCGGCCGCATCGAGCCGCTCGCGCAGGGCGGGGCCGTCGGCACAGACCGCCTCAAAGAAGCGGCGCAGTCCGGCGGTGCCTTCTTCGCGCTCAAGCGTGCTCAGCAACTCGTGCATGGTGATTCCCCCGGCTTGGCGCGCGCGGGTGGGCTTCAATTCGGCCCGGTAGGAGCCTTTGCGAAGCCGGTATTGATAGTGTGCCAGCCAGCTGTCCCAGTTCTGCGCGTGAAAGTGGCACAGCTCCATCTGGTCCAATTCGGCCTGTCCCGGGTTGGGGGAGTCATCGACAAAGGCGTTATGGATGCGAAACTCCAGCCGGGGCTGGCCGCAGCGCACGAACAGCTTGCCCTGGGTGTGGCTGAGGAATCCGCCACGCAGATCGGCGCCAAACGGGCCATAGGCCGCGGCGGAGGCGGTCTCATCGGCAAGGGTCTTGAAGGCCGAGCCATCGCCGCCCGCCAGCGCTTCGAGAGGGCGGACCCTGGCGCAGAGCGCCTCTTGTGGCAATTCCGCCAATGTCGCGGCGACGGGGTCGGGCGACCACAGGAATTCATCCACGTCGCAATGCAGCAGCCAGTCAACATCGCCCGCCGCCTGGCGGTGGTAGGCCCGTGTGGCGTTGGCGCTTTGGCGGACCTGGTGCTTGGCGGGTCGGCGGCCCTTGGTGCGTCCCTGCTTGCCCCAGTAGGTGTCGTCGCAGGTGATGACGCGGATCTTGGGATGCGCCTTCAGGTGGCCAAAGGCGTCGGGGCAGGGCGCATCCAGATAGAGATACAGCCGGTGTGCGCCCATCTCCAGATGATGGGCGGCAAAACGCAGGATGTCCTCGGCCCCGGCCTTGATGGTGCTGACAATGCCCCATTTCACCTGCTGCTGCGCCATGGCCTGTCCCCTGCCTGCGGTCCTCTCCGCCTGTGCGGTCAGCATCCGTGCAGAGCCGGGCAAGTGCAAGGGGGGCAACAGAAAACGCCCGGCAGAGCCGGGCGCTTCGTCAGACCATCATTTCCTTGGTCGCGGTCAGCTTGAGGTCGGGGTAGTCCCGCTCGACCCGGTCGATGTCCCACTGCAGCCGTGTCAGATAGACGATGTCGCCGTCGTGGTCATGGGCGATGTGCTGCTTGTTGGTGTTGATGAACTTGTCCACCGCCGCCTTGTCGCCGCTGACCCAGCGGGCCGAGGTGAACTGGCTGGCCTCGAAGCGCACCGGCAGGCCGTATTCCATCTCGATCCGGCTGGCCAGAACCTCGAACTGCAGCGCGCCGACCACGCCAACGATGAAGCCGGAGCCGATCGAGGGCTTGAATACCTTGGCAGCGCCTTCCTCGGCAAACTGCATCAGCGCCTTTTCCAGGTGCTTGGCCTTCATCGGATCGCCCGCGCGCACGCCCTGCAGCAGTTCCGGCGCAAACGACGGGATGCCGGTCACCTTCAGAGCCTCGCCCTCGGTCAGGGTGTCGCCGATGCGCAGCTGGCCGTGGTTCGGAATGCCGATGATGTCGCCGGCCCAGGCCTCTTCGGCCAGCTCGCGGTCGGAGGCCAGGAACAGCACCGGGTTGGAGATCGCCATCGGCTTCTTGGTGCGCACATGGGTCAGTTTCATGCCGCGTTTGAAATGGCCCGAGGCCATGCGCACGAAGGCCACCCGGTCGCGGTGCTTGGGGTCCATGTTGGCCTGCACCTTGAAGACAAAGCCCGCGACCTTCTTCTCCTCCGGCGACATCTGCCGCGGCTCCGCCGATTGCGGTTGCGGCTCGGGGCCGTATTTGCCGATGCCGTCCATCAGCTCCTTGACGCCAAAGGAGTTGATCGCCGAGCCGAACCAGATCGGTGTCATATGCCCCTCGAGCACCGACTGGGGGTCCAGCGCGGGCAAGAGCTCACGCGCCATCTCGACCTCTTCCAGCAGCTTTTCCAGCAGATGCGCAGGCACGTGTTCGGCCAGCTTGGGGTCGTCCAGCCCGTTGATTTCGATGCTTTCGGCCACCTTGTTGCGGTCGGCGCGGTCCATCAGCTCCAGCCGGTCGCGCAGCATGTCGTAGCAGCCGATGAAATCGCGGCCCACCCCGATCGGCCAGCTGGCCGGGGTCACGTCGATCGCCAGGTTTTCCTGGATCTCGTCGATGATCTCGAAGGTGTCGCGGCTTTCGCGGTCCATCTTGTTACAGAAGGTCAGGATCGGCAGGTCGCGCAGGCGGCACACTTCGAACAGCTTCTGGGTCTGGCTTTCCACACCCTTGGCGCCGTCGATCACCATCACGGCCGCATCCACCGCCGTCAGCGTGCGGTAGGTATCCTCGGAGAAGTCCGAGTGGCCGGGAGTGTCCACCAGGTTAAAGCGGAAGCCGTTGAAATCGAACGACATGGCCGAGGCCGAGACCGAGATGCCCCGATCCTTTTCCATCTGCATGAAGTCCGAGCGGGTCCGCCGTGCCTCGCCCTTGGCGCGCACCTGTCCGGCCATCTGAATCGCGCCGCCATAAAGGAGGAACTTTTCAGTCAGCGTGGTCTTGCCCGCATCCGGGTGCGAGATGATCGCAAAGGTGCGGCGACGGGCAACTTCGGGCGGCAGTTCGGGGCGGTTGGTGACGGTATCCTGCATGAGCGCGCGTATAGCAGGAATGCGGCAGGAGGCAAGAAAAACAGCCGGGCCGGGCGCCGCGTCCCTGCCGTGGTGGGCGGTCGGCGAAAACTTACCTGCAGGCTGCAAAACACGCTACCATGCAAGTCCGCGCCACGGTGGCACACCCGCCCCGCGCGGCACGAACAGCGGCGGCCCGCCGAGGCACGCCGCGCCAGAAAGCAAGAGGGGCAAGACACCGACCTGACCAACCCCATAGGGAGACCCTGATGAAAATAGCCATGCTGTCCCGCAATCCAGAGCTTTACTCGCACAAGCGGCTGAAGGAGGCTGCCGAGGAGCGTGGCCATGAATTGCACATCATCAACACCCTGCGCTGCTACATGAACATCGCCTCAAGGCGGCCCGAGATCTATTACAACGGCGAAAAGCTGACCGGTTATGACGCGGTGATCCCGCGCATCGGCGCTTCGGTCACCTTCTACGGCATGGCGGTGCTGCGCCAGTTCGAGATGATGGGCGTGTTCCCCCTGAACGAAAGCGTGGCCATCGGCCGCTCACGCGACAAGCTGCGCTCGATGCAGCTTCTGGCGCGCGATGGCATCGGCCTGCCGGTCACCACCTTTGCCCATGACCCCAAGCAGACCGACGAGGTGCTGGACCTGGCCGGCGGCGCGCCCATCGTGATCAAGCTGCTGGAGGGCACACAGGGCATCGGCGTGGTGCTCGCCGATACCAACCGCTCGGCCAAATCCGTTGTCGAGGCCTTCCGCGGCGCCGGCGTCAACATTCTCTTGCAGGAGTTCATCAAGGAGGCGGGCGGCACCGACATCCGCGCCATCGTGGTCGGTGGCCGGGTGATCGCGGCGATGAAACGCACCGGTGCCGAGGGCGAGTTCCGCTCCAACCTGCATCGCGGCGGCTCTGCCGCGCTGGTGAAGCTCTCGCCCGAGGAACGCTCCACCGCGGCCCGCGCCGCAAAAACCATGGGGCTGAATGTCTGCGGTGTCGACATGCTGCGGGCCAATCACGGCCCGGTGGTGATGGAGGTGAACTCCTCTCCCGGCCTTGAGGGCGTTGAAAAGGCAACCGGCCTCGATATCGCCGGCAAGATCATTGAATACATCGAAAAACACGCCAAGCCGGGCGCGACCAAGACCAAGGGCAAGGGGTAGGGGCTTGGGCGGGCGGGGCCTGGCGGGCCGTGACCGGCGCTAACGCAACGACGCGCGCTTCAGCAGCTTTACCGCGTCGGGACGGTTGAGCAGCGCCCGACCCACCTCGAGCCCGTGCGCGCCGGGCTGGGGAATGCCGGGCCACGCGCCAGCCCCCTCGCCACCGCGGCATATTCGAAGGTCCTCCGGCAGCGCGGGGCGGGTCACCGGGTCGAGGAAAGTTGTCTCGGCCGCGATCCCTTCGGCGTAGATGATGTGATGGCTGTCGAACAGGATCTGCACATAGTCGACAAAGCCGCCATCCAGCACCACGACGCTGTTGCCATTCACCAGGTCACGGGCCCGCACGAGGATCTCCGGCGCGCCTGCGCCGATCTCGTCGCTGCGCTGATAGACCATCAGCCGGTGGTTCGGGCTGACGACGAGGTCGCGGGCGTTGTTCAGCGCCCCCTCGCGGATCAGGATCGGCGCGAGATTGCCCACCGCGCGCAGGGTGGACTGGCCGACCCAGCGCACCTGCTGCACCCCTGCATCGCGCGTCAGCACCCGGTCGCCGGGGGCCAGGTCCTCGATCGGGCATTGCGCGCCGGTGGCCAGGGTGATGCGGGTGCCGCGGGTAAAGGACACGCAGGCCGACTGCGCCAGCTTGCGTCTTGCAGGCTCCCGTTCGGCGCTGACCAGCGTGTAATTCACCTGCGGCAGCAAGGGGGCCAGCGGCAGCAGAAAGATCTCCGCCACATAGCCGTCAGAGTCGGCCTCGACCACCAGCAGGATCTCGACGTTGGTGCCGCTGTCGGGCATCACGGTCAGCAATCCGTCCAGGTGCAGCGTTGCGCCGGGCGTGCCCAGCTGGGTGTTCTGGTCAACGGTCAACCGCCCGTCATGATGCGCGGCGATGCCGAGACGGCGCGGGCGCGCGGATTGCGCCAGCACATAGATGTCATCCAGCACCAGGTCTTCCAGCAGGCCGAGCGGATCGCCCATGCAGGCCCCGTAGGCGGCACAGAAATCAGCGGCCGGATAGGCCGGGAGGGCGGCATGGCTGGAGGTCAAGCTGGGGTCCATCGTCACGTCCGGGTCTGTCCCTATGATGTCGCCTGCGCGCGGCGCGTCCAAGGGGTATGGCGCGAAAACATGGCCAAAAAACGGTACCCCCGCGCAGATTTTTCGGCGCGGCGGCGGTGCGCGACGCGCAAGACGGTCCGGGGCTGGTCATCGGGCGCGCAACGGTGCAATCTGCGCCGCGAACGAACAGGAATCCCAAGGGAGAATGACGATGGATCTGGGAATTGCGGGCAAGCGCGCGCTGGTTTGCGCCAGCAGCAAGGGGCTGGGCCTGGGCTGCGCCGAGGCGCTGGCAGAGGCCGGTGTGAACCTGGTGATGAACGCCCGCGGTGCCGACGCACTCGAGGCTTCGGCGCAGGCGATCCGCGACCAGTATGGCGTCGATGTCGTCACCGTGGCGGCCGACGTGACCACCGAGGACGGCCAGCAGAAGGTGCTGGAGGCCGCCGAGGGCGTCGATATCCTGGTGACCAACGCAGGCGGCCCGCCGCCGGGCATGTGGACCGACTGGGAGCGCGAGGACTTCATCAAGGCGCTGGATGCCAACATGCTGTCGCCGATCGCCCTGATCAAGGCGCTGGTGCCCGGCATGATGGAGCGCGGCTGGGGCCGGGTCGTCAACATCACCTCCGTTTCGGTCAAATCTCCGATCCCGGTGCTGGGCCTGTCGAACGCGGCGCGGGCGGGGTTGACCGGCTATGTCGCGGGCACCGCGCGGCAGGTGGCCGGCAAGGGCGTCATCATGAACAACCTTCAGCCGGGCATCCACGCCACCGACCGCGCCGTGTCGCTGGATGAGGGCGCGGCCAAGGCGCAAGGCATCTCTGTCGAGGAAGCCAAGGAACAGCGCTGCGCCACCATTCCGGCAGGTCGCTACGGCACCCGCCAGGAATTCGGTGCGACCTGCGCCTTCCTCTGCTCGCAGCACGCGGGCTTCATGGTCGGTCAGAACATCCTGCTGGATGGCGGCGCCACCAACACCACCATGTAAGGAACCGCGCATGGCCAGCGGGTTTTCCCTGAAAGACCAGCTGTTCAACCGCGACAAGGTCCGCTACCTGGCGGACCTTTTTTCTGCGGCTGACACTGGATTTGATGCTGCCGCCTTCGAGGCGCAGGTGATGGCGGATCTGCCCGCGCTGGAGCTGAAGCAGCGTATCACGCTGATCGCCGACGTGCTGGCAGACCATCTGCCCGCCAGCCTCCCCGAGGCCGCCCGGGTTTTGCTGCGCGCGCTGCCGCCGCCGCTGGACCCGTCGCTCAAGGATGATGACTTCGGTGATTTCATCTTTGCCCCCTTGGGCGACTACGTTGCCCGCCACGGGCTGGAGGATCACCGCGATCTGTCGCTGGACCTGCTGGAGGAGATCACCCAGCGGTTCTCGATGGAATGGGCGATCCGCCCCTTCCTGAATCGCTGGCCCGCCGAGGTGCTGGCGCGGATGGAGCGCTGGGCCGGGCATTCCAGCTATCACGTCCGCCGCCTGGTCAGCGAGGGCACGCGGCCCCGGCTGCCCTGGGGCGAGTCGGTGGGGCTGGCGCTGGCCGACCCGCTGCCGCTGCTGGACCGGCTGCACGCCGACGGCGCACGCTTCGTGACGCGCTCGGTCGCCAATCACCTCAACGACATCGCCAAGAAGGATCCTGACCTGGTGATGGACCGGCTGCAGCACTGGCAGGCCGCGGGCGCACAAAGCCGGAAGGAGCTGGACTGGATCACCGCCCACGCCCTGCGCGGGCTGGTCAAGGCGGGCCATCCGCGGGCGATGAAGATGCTGGGCTATGACCCGGACCTGGAACTGCGGGCCGAGATCAGCCTCCCGCGTCGCGAAGTCCGTATCGGGGACGCGCTTGAACTGGCCTGCGTTCTGGCAGCCGCGCGGGGCTCTGCCGTACTGGTGGATTACGTGCTGCATTTCCAGCGCCCGTCGGGCAAGACCTCCGCCAAGGTGTTCAAGCTCAAACAGGCCCGGGTGACGGGCGATCAGCTGCGGCTGAAAAAGACGCACAAGCTGAAGGGCGATGCCACTACCTTCAAGCTGGTGCCGGGGCTGCACCGGGTGGAGCTGATGGTCAACGGCCGCGTGCACGCGGCGGCGGAGTTCGACTTGCTGCCACCGGCCTAGTGCCCGGCCTGCTGACGCGCCATCACGTTCCTGTGGAAGATCTGGCAGCGGCCCCGCGCCGCTGCTAGTCCGGGGAGACCAAATTCTCGGGATCTGTCCATGCAAGCCATCGTCATCACTGCTCTCTTTGCTGCCGTTATTGCTCTCAGCCTGTTGGGTGCCCCGCGCCGGGCAACGGTCGGAGGCTTCTTTGGCGGACGCTCCGCCGAGGGGCAGGCGCCGGGGCTGTGGACGCTGGTGCTGTCACAGGTGACGACATGGATCTTTGCGCGGTCGCTGATGAATGCCGCGATCCTCGGTTTCTATTATGGCATCGTCGGCACGCTGGCCTATGCGGCCTATTACGGCTCCTTCCTGACCGGTGGATACATCGTCGGGCGGATGCGCGCCCAGGGGGCAGGGTCGGTTCAGGACTGGCTGACACAGCGGTTCGGGACGACAGGGACCACCGCTTACAACCTCGTCATCGCGTTGCGGCTCCTGTCCGAGGTCTTTGCCAACCTCCTTGTGGTCGGGTTGATCTTCGCCGCTGCGCTGCCGCAGGTGCAGGGCGCAGAGACCGTGGCCATCGTCGCCGTCGGCTTGCTGGCGCTGGGCTATTCCGCCTGGGGCGGGCTGTCGGCGGCGCTGCGCACCGATGTCATCCAGATGGTGGTGTTTCTGGCGGTGTTCGGCACGGCGCTGGTGGCGCTCATGCTGCGGCCGGGCTTTGACCTCGCCGCGGTGCTGACCGCGCCGGGAACGGCAGGTGCGCACAACGGCTGGGTGCTCTTGGCGGTTGCCGCGCTGCAGGTGTTTTCCTACCCGGTGCATGATCCGGTGATGATGGACCGCGGCTTCCTCGCCGATCCCGCCACCACCCGCAAAAGCTTCTTGCACGCCTTCTGGATTTCGGCAGTCTGCATCCTGGGCTTCGGCTTTTTCGGCATCCAGGCCTCGCTGGAGGGTGCGGCCTATGAAGGTCAGCTGCTGGGAACATGGGCCGCCATCCTGCCCGGCTGGGTTTTCGTGCTGCTGATCGTGTCGTTGCTTGTCTCGGCGCTGTCGACGCTGGATTCGGCGCTCAGCAGCGCGGCGCGGCTGATGGTCGAAGAATTGCGCCTGCTGCCGCGCACGCTGTCAGGCGGCCGACTGGCGATGCTGGGGTTTGCCGCGGCTGGCGGCGCGCTGACGCTGTGGGGCAACCAGACCTTGTTTGATGCGGTGGCGGTCTCTGGCACCGCGTCGATGTTCCTGACCCCGGTGCTGGCGGCAGCGCTGGCAGGGCGACAGGTTGCGCTCTGGGCGTATCTGGTGAGCTTTGCCGCGGCGATGGCAGGGGCTGCGGCCTACATGCTGCGGGATCTGCCCGCCTTGGCCGCGCTTTTGTATGACGGGCACAAATACGAGCAGCTGCTGCAGATCTGCGTGGCTGTGCTGCTGGTCGGCTTTGCCGCAGTGGCCCGTGGCAGCCGCAGGGTTGAAGCAGGGCAGGCGGGCTGATAGAGCTTCGGCAAATTCCGACGAAAATCGTCGGGGACCGCAAGAGGCGACAGGTGCAATTGCAGACCCAAACTCCAGCCCCCCGTCTTGAAATCCGCAATATCAAGCGTCGCATCGAAGGCCGCACGGTGGTGGATGATGTCTCCTTGCAGATTCAGGCGGGGCAGGTGACCTGCCTTCTGGGGCCATCGGGCTGCGGCAAGTCCACCACGCTCCGGATGATCGCCGGAGTCGAGATGCAGGACAGCGGCGAGATCTATGTCGACGGCAAGCTGATCTGCGACACCGTGTTCCGGGTGCCACCGGAGCGGCGCGAAATCGGGCTGATGTTCCAGGATTTCGCGCTGTTTCCGCATCTGACCGTGGGCGCCAATGTCGCCTTTGGCCTGAATGGCAGCAAGGACGAGAAACGCGCTCGTGTCGAAGAGCTGCTGGCGCGGGTGTCGCTGGGCCGCTACATCGACGTCTACCCGCACGAGCTGTCAGGCGGCGAGCAGCAGCGTGTCGCCCTTGCCCGCGCCCTGGCGCCGCGGCCGCGCATCATGCTGATGGACGAACCTTTCTCGGGTCTCGACAACCGGCTGCGCGACGGCATCCGCGACGAAACCCTGAGCCTGCTGAAAGAGGAAGACACCGCGGTTCTGCTGGTCACGCACGAGCCGGAAGAGGCGATGCGCATGGCCGACGAGATCGCGCTGATGCGCGGCGGCCGGATCGTGCAGCAGGGGGCGCCCTACAACGTCTATACCCACCCGGTCGACAAGGCGGCGCTGTCCTTCTTCAGCGATGTCAACGTGTTGAAGGCGCAGGTGAATGGCGCCCTGGCCCGCACCGCCTTTGGGGAATTCCTCGCGCCGGGCGTCGCCGATGGCACCGAGGTCGAGATCGTCTTTCGTCCGCAGCACTTGCGCATCGATTTCGACCGTGGCGGCAAGGGGCCGCTGCCCACCTCCAGCGACGGCGTCCCGGCCCGCGCGGTGGTGGAACGCGCCCGCTTTCTGGGACGCGAGAGCCTGGTCGAATTCCGCATGGACTTCGATGGCTCCATCCTGCGCGCGACGGTGCCGAACGTGTTCCTGCCGGAAAAGGGCCGGGTGATGTGGTTGACGGTGCGGCGCGACCGCTGTTTCGTCTTTCCCGCCTGATATCCGGCTGGGCGCAACCCGCCGACCGGTCTCCCCGCGGACAGCTGATCAGCCCCTATCCTTGTAGGGTTGGTAATCCTTCAGTCGTTTGCCGGGCTCATCAACGAAAAGTTCCGGCAGGGCAGCAGCCTCTTCGATCAGGTCCACGCGAAACACCCGGAAATCCTCGCGGGTCTCGCACCAGGCGGTCAGCGTCCAGACCCGTCCCCAATACTCCATGTGCAGGGGGCGGATCGTCCTCTGCGTGAGGGTGCCATCGATGCGCCGGTAACTCAGCCGCAGTTTCTGCCGGGCCTTGATCGCCGAGCGCAGCGTCGGCATGTGGGCAAAGCCGCGCGCCGCATCGGCAAAAGGGTAGACCGCGAATTTCCACGCGTCGGCTTCGGCTATCGTCTGCTCGGGCAGCACCGCGTCCACCTTGGCGGCCAGCGATTGCGCCGCCGCCTTCAGGTCGGGGTCTGCGGCTTCGGCGACGATGGCCATGCCGAGGTTCAGCGCCTCCAGCTCCTCCGGGGTCAGGGTCAACGGCGGCAGGCTGATCTGTTCGCGCACCATATAGCCGACGCCGCGTTCGCCCTCGACCGGCACCCCCGAGGCAACCAGCGTGTCCATGTCCCTGTAGATGGTCCGGGTAGAGACCTCGAGGCGCGCGGCAATGTCCTGTGCGCGGTGCAGCTTGCCGTCGCGCAGGATCTGGATGATTTCGAATAGGCGGTCGGTGCGGCGCATGCTCCAGCCTTGGATTGCCAACGCGAGGAGGTCAAGGGCTGCGCCATGTCAGACGTGGCGCAGCCCGCGTTGGCTCAGGGCAGCATCGACCACTGCACCTCTTCATGGCGCATTCGGGCGCTGCCATCGGCGATGGCCTGCATCACCGCAGGGGCAAAGTCCTGCTGCATGAAGGTTTGCGCCACCTGTTGCGCCGTGGCCATGTCCTGCCAGACCACATGATCCGTCCAGCTGCCATCGGCGCCACGGCTCAGACGCCGGGCAATGAACCCTGGCTGGGCGCGCACGAAGCTCTCGGTGCGCCGCATCAGGCTGGTAAAGTCCGCCTCGCTCACGCCTTCGGCCAGTTGGAAGGTCACGATTTCCGCCACATGTTTGGTCATCACTTTGTCTCCTGTTTGTCGTGATGGGCTGGATTTACCGGATAGAAACTGACATAAACCTGTCAGTTGAGGTTTGGCGTCCCGGAAAAACTGCACTTTCAGCGGAGTCTGGGCCTCACGCGGAGGGCTTGGAGCTTCCGCTGCAGGTCGCCGACGCGCTAAACCCGAAAGTGACCGTATTTACCGGCGCGCATATGCCGCGTCGGACCATGTAAGGAGACACACTCATGCTCAACAACATCGGCCTTCCCGGCATTCTTCTGATCGCCGTCGTGGTTCTGGTCCTGTTCGGCCGCGGCAAGATTTCCTCGCTGATGGGCGAGATCGGAAAGGGCATCACGTCCTTCAAGAAGGGGATCAGCGAGGGCAACAAGGAGCTGGAAGAGGACACCGCCGCCGAGGCGAAGGACGTCACCCCCGCGACCGAAAAAGACAAGGTCTAAACGCTTATGTTCGATCTTGGCTGGACCGAACTTCTGGTCATCGGCGTGGTCGCGCTGATCGTGGTCGGCCCCAAGGACCTGCCGGTGCTGTTTCGCAATGTCGGACGGTTCGTGGGCAAGGCCAAGGGGATGGCGCGCGAATTCAGCCGGGCGATGCATGATGCGGCGGATGAAGCCGGGGTCAATGACATCGCCAAGGGGCTGAAGACCGCCACCAATCCGGTCGGCACCGCCATGGACGGGGTCAAACAGGCGGCGCAGGAAATGGCATCGTCCATCGACCCGACCAAATACGACCCTGACAGCGAGACCGGCAAACTGGCCGCGGAGCGGGCCGAGGACGCCAAGCGCATCCAGGCCGCCACCGCGCGCGCTGCCGCCGACCGCAAGGCGCGCGAGGCCGAAGCCGCCGAGGCCAGCGCTGCCGCCGCCGAGGCTGAGGTGAAATCCGACGGAGAGGCCAAATCATGAGCAACACGGACGAGATCGACGACTCGACCGCGCCGTTGATCGAACACCTGGCCGAGCTGCGCAGCCGACTGATCCACTCGGTCGTGGCCTTTGTCATCGGCATGGTGATCTGTTTTACCGTTGCGACGCCGGTGTTCAATTTCCTCACCGCGCCGCTGTGCGATGTGCTGGCCGAAAGCGGGCAGGACTGTTCCCTGATCTTCATCAGCCCACAGGAAGGTTTCTTTGTGGCGATCAAGATCTCTTTCCTGGGCGGCTTTATCCTGGCCTTTCCCTACATTGGCTTCCAGATGTGGCGGTTCGTGGCGCCGGGGCTCTACAAGAACGAGAAGGGCGCTTTCCTGCCCTTCATGATCGCCTCGCCGTTCATGTTCCTGCTGGGGGCCAGCTTTGCCTTCTACGTGGTCACGCCGCTGGCCTATGACTTCTTCCTCGGCTTCCAGCAGTTCGGTGCCGAAGGCGAGGCCGTCGTCGGCGAGCAGGTGAACCAGGGGCTGAGCGTTGTGTTCCAGGGCTCCGCGCAGGAGTATCTGAACCTGACGATCAAGTTCATTGTCGCCTTTGGCCTCTGCTTCCAACTGCCAGTTCTACTGACGCTGATGGGCAAGGCAGGTCTGGTCAGCGCCGAGGGGCTCGCGTCTGTCCGCAAATACGCGGTGGTGGCGATCCTCGTCCTCGCCGCGCTGGTGACGCCGCCGGATGTGATCACCCAGATCATTCTCTTCGTGGTGGTCTACGGCCTCTATGAGGTCTCGATTTTCCTGGTGCGCCGGGTCGAGGCCAAGCGCGAAGCCAAGCTGCGCGCCGAGGGCTACTATGACGACGAGGACGACACGGTTGAGACAGAGATGGAAGCCCATCCTGATGATCCGCTGATGGCTGAGTTTGACGCCGAGGACGGCAGGGACAAGTAAACCGTCTCGATAAAACACAGAAAGGCGCGCCAGCAATGGCGCGCCTTTTTTGTCTCTCCTTGCGCAGCGTTCGGTGCGCCGGAACTTTCCCACAGGGCAAACGTTGGCTCTGTATCGCGCCATGGAGGATGTTATGCCCGAAGACAGAAAAGCCGACGGCCAATCGAACAAGCAGGATGCCCGCCCGGAAGTTGCGCAGGATGGTCCCGGCAAGCCCCGGCAGAAAATCAAGGAAGAGTGGAAGAATACGACCGACACAATGGATGAGGGCCCCGCCGGGAGCCCGAAGGCCGAAGAGCAAAGCCGCAAAAGCTGAAGCCCAGCACCGGTCGGCAGCGGCCGCGTCCGACGCGTGACGTGAGCCGCCCGCTGCCTCTGTTACCGAAACGGGATACTCCCATCTCCCTGCCACCACGCAGGGGAGGGCCGGGCCCGCGGCATAAACGCCAGGACAGAAGGGGCAGGTATGGCGCTCAGCCAAATTCCCGCGCCACGCGCCAGCCGCACCGCATTCTGAGCTTACGCTCCTTGGGCAGGCTTTCTCCCACATCTCCCGTCTCTTGCCGCCCGTCCACGAACGTGCTTTGAACACCACCAACGCACAGGCAGACGGAGGCACGCCCATGGACCAGACCGCATTGACCCGCATCGCCGAGGCGCTGGAGCGGATGTCCCCCGCGCCCCTGGCGGCACCCGATTTTGACGTGGCCTCCGCCTTTGTCTGGCACGTGGGGCCGGAACGGCTTGAGCCGGTGGCCGAGGTCAGTCGTGTCGATCTGGACCTGCTGGTTGGCATCAACCGGTCTCGGGACACCTTGCTGGAAAACACCCGTCGCTTCGCGCAGGGGTTCGCGGCGAACAACGCGCTGCTCTGGGGCGCGCGCGGCATGGGCAAGTCCAGCCTCGTCAAGGCCGTGCACGGCGCGCTGGTGGCCGATCACCCCGGTCTGAAGCTGGTTGAGCTGCAACGCGAGGATCTGCCCTCGGTCGGGCGGCTCTTGAACCACCTGCGCGGCGCGCCGCACCGCTTCATCCTGTTCTGCGATGACCTGTCCTTCAGCCATGACGACCAGCACTACAAAAGCCTCAAGGCGGTGCTCGACGGCGGCATCGAGGGGCGGCCGGAGAACGTGGTGTTCTATGCCACCTCGAACCGTCGCCACCTGATGCCGCGGGACATGATCGAGAATGAACGCTCCAGCGCCATCAACCCGTCCGAAGCGGTTGAGGAAAAGGTCTCGCTGTCCGACCGTTTCGGCTTGTGGCTGGGGTTCCACCCCTGCGACCAGGACGAATACCTGGCGATGATCGAGGGCTATTGCGCCGCCTATGGCGTCAAGGTCGCACCGGAGACCCTGCGCGCCGAGGCGGTGGAATGGCAGGCCACCCGTGGCGGACGCTCGGGTCGGGTGGCCTGGCAGTTCTTCACCGATCTGGCCGGTCGCCACGGGGTCAGCCTGCGCTGACAACACAGGTAAAAGCCCGGCATCTCTGCCGGGCATGCTGTCGGTCGCGGAAACGCGTCAGCGTCAGTTCAGGTAGTCGAGCGGATCGATGCTCTCGAACCCGTCGCGCACCTCGAAATGTACATAGGCGTCGTCGCCCCCGCGCAGCGAGGCGATACGCTGCCCGCGCGCGACGGTATCGCCCTTGTTGACGGTGATGTTGTCGACGTTCTGATAGACCGTCAGCAGCTTCTGGCTGTGGCGGATCACGATGATCGGCACATTGTTGGAATCCTTGGTGATGGCCGCCACGGTACCGGCTTCGGCCGCCTTGACCGGGCTGCCCGCAGGCCCCGCAATGTCGATACCGTCATTGCGCCCCTTGGAGTATGTCTTGATGATCTTGCCCTGCACCGGATAAGACATCGCGGCATCGCTCTGGCGGCTGGGTTCGGGCAGCGCCGGTTTCACCTCTGCCGGGGGCTTGGCGGCCTCGGCAGCGGGCGCCACCGTTTCGCGGGGCAAGGGGCGGGTGGCGCTCGGCGGAACAGGCGTGACGCTGCCTTCGCCGGGTTCGGTGACAGTGACCGGGGCCGCCGCTGCCGTGACTTCCGCCTCCGGTTTCGGGGCGGGGGCCTCTTTCAGCGGGATCAGCAGGTATTGCCCCTCGCGAACGGCGAAATCACTGCCAAGGCCATTCCACTCGGCGAGGGATTTGACCGGCACCCGGTAGAGACGCGAGATGGTATAGGCGGTCTCGCCACGTTTGACCTTGTGGCGCACCGGCTCGGGGCCGGACTGGACCTTGGCCGGCTGCGGCTTGGGCGCGGGTTTGAGCTCGGTCGAAGTGACGGAGCCCGGGTTCGGCGAGGTGAGCGGCGCGGTCTCGATGGCCTGACCCGCAAGAGAGGCGATATCAACCGAGCCGGGCGCGGCGGTGCCGTCAGCGGGCACCCCGTCGGGGGCGCGGCGGGGCAGGGCCAGTATTTCGCCCTGCCGGACACTGTCGCCCGGGCTCATGCCGTTGTAACGGGCAACCTCGTCGGCGGGCAGGCCCACGCGGGTGGCGACATCCGCCACGGTGTCGCCGCGGCGGGCCACGGCCACCTGGTAAGAGGGGTAGGTGATCAGCCCGCGGCTGTCCGCACGGGGGCGTTCAGAGGTCACGGATTGGGCTGCGCTGGTTGTATTGAAGGCGCCAATCTGGCCGCGCAGATCGTAGTCCAGCGGGCTTTTGCAGGCGGCCAGTACCCCGATCAGAGGCAGCGCCGCCAGCAGTCGGGTGCGGCGGGACAGACCGGCGCGCGTCGGCCCGCTCTGGGCCGGGCCGTCGGTGCGCAGCGCATGCCTGGCCGTCCGGGGGTGGGGGGTCCGGGTCATCTTGCTCTCCTCAAAACACGCCTCCCCTTTTTCGCGGGGATTCTCTCGCGTCAATCATTATAGCCCATGCCGCCGGGCGGCCGGCTGAAATCCGCCGGCATGATACGTGGCCCAAGGGGGAATATCAAACCAGCTGGAGAAATTGTGACCGGTCCGGGCATCGCGGCGGCAGAGGCATGCGGCAGCGGTCAGATTTCCTTGCCGAGCCCTTCCAGCAAGGGCACGAAGCGCACCGGGCGCAGCTCGTCATATTCCAGCCCGTCTTCAGTCTTGCGAACACGGATCAGGGTCTGCACGTGGTCGGACTGCCCGACCGGCAGCACCATGATGCCGCCCGTCTTCAGCTGGGCAAGCAGCGGGCCGGGCGGGTCCTCGGCGGCGGCAGTGACGATGATGCGGTCAAAAGGCGCCTGGTCCGGCAAGCCGTGGCTGCCATCGCCAACCAGCGAGGTCACATTGGCCAGCTGAAGCTGCTCGAACACCGCTCGCGCCTCGCGCACCAGCCGCGCGTGCCGGTCGATGGTATAGACCCGGCGCGCCAGTTTCGACAGGATCGCGGCCTGGTACCCCGAGCCGGTGCCCACCTCGAGAACCTTGTCGCGGGGGCTGACCTGCAGCGCCTGTGTCATCATGCCCACCACCGAGGGCTGCGAGATGGTCTGGCCGCAGGCAATCGGCAGAGGCACGTCCTCATAGGCGCGTTCGGCGAACAGCCCGCGCAGGAACAAGCCGCGGTCGATCTCCTCCATCGCCTCCAGCACAGAGGCATCGGTCACCCCGCGCGAGCGGACCGAGTACAGGAACTGCATCTTGGTTTCGGCGTCGGGTCCGCTCATGCGCCGAGTCTCTCACCGTCGGTTTCGATCGCCTGCAGGGCCTCCATCGCGTCATGGGCGGTCAGATCCGCGCGCATCGGGGTGACGGAGATATAACCGGCCATGTTCAGCGCCGCATCCGTGCCAGGCGCGGTTTCCACCTGCTGGTTGCCACCGCGCACCCAGAGGCAACGGCGCCCGGTGGGCGAGACTTGTTCCTCGGCACTGAAGCCGGTGCCCGAGCGGAACCCCTGGGTGGCCGCGCGCACGCCCTTCACCGCGGCAGCGGGCACGGGCGGGAAATTGATGTTGTAAAACAGCCGGTAATCCTGCCGGTCTTCGGGCATCTGGCGCAGGATCTTCTGAACCAGCGCTGCGCCATGCACGGCGGCGGCCTCGAACGGATCAGCGGTGTCGCGGTTGGCGGGGCCGTAATATTGCGACAGCGCCATCGCCGGGATGCCCTGCAGCGCGGCCTCCATCGCACCGCCCAGCGTGCCGGAATACAACGCATTCTCTGCCGAGTTGTTGCCCCGGTTCACCCCCGACAGCACCAGATCGGGCCGCGCATCCCGCATCACCACGTGCAAACCCGCCAGCACGCAGTCCGCGGGCGAGCCTTCGGCGGCAAAGCGGCGGCTGTCCAGCTGGCTGAGCATGGTCGGACGGGTGTAGCTGATGCAATGGCCAACGCCGGATTGCTCGAACGCCGGTGCCACGCACCAGACCTCGCCGTCCGGGCCTGCAACCTGTCGGGCGATGGTGTCCAGTACGGCCAGCCCGGGGGCGCTGATGCCGTCGTCGTTGGTAATCAGGATGCGCATGGGTCTGCCTGCCGTCTTTTGCCGGGTTTGCGATTGAATAGGACCTGCGCCGGGACGGGGCAAGCCTTTCGCGCCGCCGCGCCGGATCGATCCTCAAGACGGGCAGAGAGGCAACAGACTGGGCAGCAGGGCGGTCGCAGGCAGGGCGAAGGCAGTCGAAAACGGGCGTCACTTGGGGGAGGGAAGAGGGAGGGGAAACCAGCCGCTTGGCCGGTGGCTAGCCCCCCTGCGGGACGGGGACCGCCGCCCGGCGTCGCATCATGCAGGCAGGGTCGCCCCCTTGGGCCGCGCGCCGCCCCGGGAAGGGGGCGGCGGGCAGGCCAGATGTGTGGTCGTTACTCGGCCAGGATTTCTGGCAGCATACGGTGCGCCTCGTCCTGGATGCTGGCCAGGGCCGCGCG
Source organism: Leisingera sp. XS_AS12 (assembly GCF_041224635.1). Taxonomy (NCBI): domain Bacteria; kingdom Pseudomonadati; phylum Pseudomonadota; class Alphaproteobacteria; order Rhodobacterales; family Roseobacteraceae; genus Leisingera; species Leisingera sp. XS_AS12. Next base: position 14,844 of record NZ_JBGFGM010000103.1, on the reverse strand, counting down.
ATCTTCGCCGGGGTGGAAGCGGGCGCGCAGCGCGGTGGCCATCGGGCGCGGCTCCAGGATGCGGACCTGCGGGCCGGTGCGCTCCGTCTCGGCCTGCCAGCTGCGGGCCAGCGCCATCTGCGCCGCCTTGGTCGCGCCATAGGTGCCATAGAACTTCTCGCCGGCTTTCGGGTCGTCAAAGAACACGGCCCGGCCCGACTGGCCCAGCAACGGCGCCACATAGGGGATCAGCACCGATGTCGCGGTGGCGTTGACCGCCAGCGCCTTGGTCCAGTCCTTGGGGGCGACCGACGGCGCCGGGCACAGCGCGGTGGCATGAATGGCGGTGTGCAGCCACAGGTCCAGCTTGCCCCAGCGGTCATGGATGCCCCGGCACAGGGTCGCCATCGCTTCGGGCACGGTGATGTCCATCGGCGCCAGCGTGGCACTGCCGCCGGCCGCCTTGATGCGGTCGTCGAGCTCTTCCAGAGCGCCGGTGGTGCGGGCCACGGCGACGATGTGATGGGTGGGGGCCAGGGCTTCGGCCAGGGCACTGCCCAGTCCGCGCGAGGCACCGGTGATGAGAGCGATCTTATCTGTCATGGGCCACCTTGTGGTCCGCGGGCGCAGGCAGGTCAAGGGGCGCTGACAGCGCGCCGCGGCTGCCGGGCCGATTTATGGCAGCGCCTGTCAGATTTTCCGCGCACGGCCGCCGCCATCGCGCGGCCTTCAGCTGACGTCGGAAGTGGTTGGTGTCGGCCGACGGCTCAGGAGCCCGGCATCTCCAGCAGCTTGGTACCGCCACGGCTGCTCAGCACCAGCCCGCGCGCGTCGATCGCGACCACCTGGCCCGCCGACAGGCGGCTGCCACGCTGCACCGTGCGGGTCCGCCCGGAGGGCAGCCGCACCAGCGCCGTCATGCTGTCCTCGGGACCGTACAGCCCCAGCAGGCTCAGGTTGTTGCGGTTCACCGCATTGCTCTGTGTTGCAAGCCCGGCGACCTTGGCAGAGGTGCGGGCTGTGGTATCTGAATTTGCCATGTCGTCCTTCCCCAAAAGGCCATCATAGGTGGGTCTCTGTCGGGGCGTGTGTGACGGCTCGGCAGTTGGGCGGCAAGGGTGTGCGACATACGCCCGCCCGCTTCGGCAGGAAGCCGCGAACCGGGCAGGGGGACTGGGTGGAAAGACGCCGACGCCGGGCCGTTCAGCTGCGCTCAGGCATCATAAACCAGCGACGGCAGGTCGTGGCCATAGGCATAGAGCAGCTCCAGCAGCTCCTCCAGCGAGGCCCCGTCGCGCTGCAAGGGGAACAGCGGGTGGCCTTGCTCGCTCACCTTCAGCTCCGGGTACTGGCCTTCGGGGCGCATCTCCAGCATGCAGCCGGCGGGCAGCGCCAGATCCGGCGGAATCGCGTTGGCCAGCCAGGCCGGACGATCGCCAAGCTTGTCCGCTTCGCGCATCTCGAACAGATCGAGGTAGGCGTCAAAATCATCGCGGCTGAGGCTGGCCCAGGTGCCCAGCACGAATTCCTCGCCGCGACTGTTGGTCAGCGGTACCGCCAGCACCGCGCGGATGAAGCGCAGATCACCCAGGCGGCAGAAATCTTCGGTCAGGATGTCACCGCGGGTGGCCAGAACCGCTGAATTGTCCTCGACCTCCATATCCTCGGGGCAGACATCGGGCCTGTCACAGCTGAGGCTGAGAAGTTGCGCAAAGGTGGCGCCGCAGCAGCGGCACTTGCGCGGAGAACTCAGCATGCGGGCAAGATGCGGATCCAAGAAGAGGCCTTTCGTCAGAAGGCATAGGAAAAGGCGCGGACCATCGCGGCCAGCGCCTCCCTATTGCCGTGTTGCCGCCCTCATACGCCGACGCGCGCGAAAGTTCAAACCCCCGCGTCAGCGATGGGCGAGCGTCAGCCCTGCGCCAGCTTGGATGCGTTCCACGAGGCGCCGGGCACCGGCATGTCCTTGATCTTGGCGCTGACGCGGCTGCTGCCTTCCAGCGCCGCCAGGTAGTCTTCGGTCACACCGGTGACGTAGTTGCCGTCAAAGCAGGAACAGTCAAAGCCCTGGATGTCCGGGTTGCCTTCCTGCGCCGCCCAGATCAGGTCTTCGAGCTTCTGGTAGAACAGCCCGTCGGCGCCCAGTTCATCGCGGATTTCTTCGATGGACAGGCCATTTGCGATCAGCTCATGCTTGGTGGGCATGTCGATGCCATAGACGTTCGGGTATTTCACCGGCGGCGAGGCGGAGGCGATGTAGACCTTCTTGGCGCCTGCCTCGCGGCACATCTGCACGATCTTCTTGATGGTGTTGCCGCGCACGATCGAATCGTCGATCAGCAGCACGTTCAGGTCCTTGAACTCCAGCGGAATCGCGTTGAGCTTGCGCCGGACCGACTTCTGCCGCTCGGCCTGGCCGGGCATGATGAAGGTGCGGCCGACATAGCGGTTCTTCACCAGCCCCTCGCGGTAGCGGATGCCGGTCGCGTTCGCCACTTCCAGCGCCACGGGGCGGGCCGAATCAGGCACCGGGATGATGCTGTCGATTTCCAGGCCCGACTCCTGGATCTGCTTGGCCAGCGCCTGGCCCATGCGCAGCTGGGTCTTGTAGACCGAAACCCCGTCCAGCATCGAATCAGGGCGCGCCAGGTACACGTATTCAAAAATACAGGGGGTGAGCTTGCCCTCGACTGCCTGGAAGGTGTGCATCTTGCCGTCCAGGTCGATCAGGATCGCTTCGCCCGGTTTCACATCGCGGACCTTCTCAAAGCCGTTGATGCCAAAGGCCACGTCCTCGGAGGCCACGCAGTAGTCATCCCCTTCGCCCTGCGCGGGGCGCTTGCCCAGCGACAGCGGCCGGATGCCGTGCGGGTCGCGGAAGGCCAGCATGCCGACGCCGGCAATCATGCACAGAACCGAATAGGCGCCCTGCACCCGTTCCATGGTCATCTTGACGCCGGCAAAGATGTTGCGGATCGGATCCGCGTTGCCGTTGACCTTGATCGCGTCCGCGACCTTGTCGGCCAGCACGTTCAGCAGGATTTCCGAGTCCGAGGTGGTGCGCAGATGGCGGCTGTACTTGCCGGTCACCTTCTCGCGCTGCTCGGCGGTGTTGGTGATATTTCCGTTGTGAACCAGGTAGATGCCATAGGGCGCGTTGACGAAGAAGGGCTGGGCTTCGGCCGCGCTCAGCGAGCCAGCGGTGGGGTAGCGCACGTGGCCCATGCCGACCCGTCCGGTCAGGGTCTCGGCATCCTGCGGGCCAAAGACATCCTTGACGAGACCGTTTGCCTTGCGCTCGCGGAAGAACTCGCCGGTGTAGGTGACGATGCCGGCCGCGTCCTGGCCGCGGTGCTGAAGCATCAAGAGCCCGTCATGTATCTCCGCAAAGACATCCGTATCCCGGCTTGCGATCCCCAAAATCCCGCACATTGGCTGGCTCCAATCCCACTTAGGCTCTGCTGTTCGACTGCTGCTGGAAGCGGCTTGGGCACCTGTGTGACACAGCCCAGGGCAGGGGTGTCAAGCGGTCGCCGGCTGCTGTACGGGCCTGGCCCCGATGGCCAGCTGCGTCCATGGCTGCGCGCGCGTGGCGCGTCGGCTCATCATCACTTAGGCAGGCGTGCAGCAGCGGCAAGGGCTGAGGCTCCGAATCCGTTTCCTGTTCCGGCCCTCACATAGTGCCTTTCCAGGGCGCTGTCATCAAAGGATCACACATCCCTTCTGCGCTGCGGCGTCTGGGCGCGGCAGAAGCGGGCAGCCTGACGGCTGTCGAAAAAAAAGGCCCGCAGCGAACTGCGGGCCAGAGGCAGGGACAAACCATCATCTTGGCGCGGCTGGGTGGTGGGGGTGGGGTGAGCGCCGCGCGAAATCAGGCCGCCAGGATGCGATCCAGAAGGTTGTCCAGCAAGTTGTTCATCGGGCCGGGCAGGCGGGCATCGACCTCGCCCATGCCGGTTTCGGCCAGGGCGCGGCCTTCGTCGCTGGCCAGAACCTGGCGGGTTTCGCTCAGCGACAGCTGGTGAAAGGCGCTGTCCTCGGCGACGTCCCCGGCCGGCAGCAGCATGCCGCATTCGGCCCAGACCAGTTCTTCTTCTTCGAATTCGAAATGAATGCGGCCGAGGCGTTCCGGTGCGGCCGGGGTGATGCCCTTGTAACCGGCCAGGGCGATCAGCTTGGTCACCACGACGGGCAGGCCGAACAGGCGCTCGGCGGTGTCCATCTCCAGAACCACCTTCTGGTCCGAAGGCAGCATCAGGTCGGTGTCGTTGCCCAGGGCGCCGGCCGGAACATGCATGCAGGTGGTCAGGCGCGGCACCGCGTGTTTCACCGCTTTGACTTCCTGCGCGCCGCCATCAAAGGTAAACACCTTGTCGCCGGGCTTGATGTCGCGGGCCTGCTTGAAGCCTTCTTCGGTCTCGACCAGCGTATCGGGGAGGAAGCCGCCGCTGCGCGGACGGGCGCGCTTGGCAGCCGGGGCGGCGGTTTGCGGCAGCGGATTGGTCAGCAGCAGTGCGTCAACCGGCTGAAAGTCAGCAAAGCTTGTAACGTGATCCAGCTGCATTGTTTCGTCCCTTCTGAAGCGTCGTGACCCGGCGTCCTGCCGTTGAAGCCATATCGCCCCCGAATTGGGACCAAATTGGGGCAGCTGTGCGGCCCCTTCCGGGACGCGCCGGGATTCCGGTGGAAAAAACGCCAATTCCGCAGCGGATGTTAACCTTTCCCCCCCGCAGGCTGAGGATTTTTCCCGCGACAGGGGGGATTCCGCGCCTCCTCCCGGCGCAGGCAGAATCACGATTCCCCGTGGTTAACAAAAGGTTAACGTGGCGACAAGCGGTTAAGGAAGTGCTTGTTTTGGCTGTGGATAACTGTGTGAGTGCTTTGCCGCGACAAAAAAGGCGGGTGCCCCATGGGCACCCGCCGTGTCACAGCCAGGCTGCTGCTGTGTAGGTTTACTGGTCGCAGGCGCTGGTCAGCGCCACGTATTGGCTTTCGATCCAGCCCAGGGCCTGCTCGGGGTTGCGCTCTTCGATCTTGCCGATCAGTCGCTCGAACACCCGTGCCGAGCGGCTCTCGTCAACAATCGTGAAATTCTGGCCGGTCATCACCACGTTGTAGACGAAGAACGCGATCGCCACCAAAAGAATGCCGCGCAGCACGCCAAAGAAGAAGCCCGCGCCCTGGTCCAGCCCGCCCAGGGCAGACCGCTGCACCAGCGTCGAAAACAGCGGTGTGAAGAACGAGACCACGATCAGCGCCAGCGCAAACACCGCGGCGAAGGCAGCAATGATCGAGATCTCGCAGCTGTCGGCGATGAACTCGCCCACCACCGGGATCTCGGCCATCAGCGGCTCGACCTGCGGCGCAAAGATGAACGCCAGCACACCGGCGGCAACCCAGCCGGCGATGGCCATGGCCTCGCGTACGAAGCCGCGCGAATAGGCCAGCAATGCCGATACGACGATGACAAGGGCCACGACCCCGTCGATGATTGTGAAACCTTCCATGTCCCTCGCCCGTTTGCCTGCGATATCAAATTTTTTGCGACTTTAGCCGGCCCCGAAGAATTCGCCAACAAATCCCGCAAGATCGGTGGTATGGCGCAGATTCAGGCCGGTCACCGCAATGGATTTGCCGCCGCTGGGGGCTATCGCCGCCGTGAAACCAAGTTTTTGCGCCTCTTTCAACCGGTTTTCGGTCTGCGGCGCCGGGCGCAGGGCGCCGGACAGCGAAATTTCTCCAAAAACCGCGGTATCGGCGGGCAGCGCCACGTCCTCTCGGGCGCTCAGCAGCGCCGCCGCCACGGCGAGGTCGGCGGCAGGCTCGGAAATCTTCATGCCGCCGGCCACGTTCAGGTAGACATCCAACCCGGCAAAGGGAATGCCGCAGCGCGCCTCCAGCACCGCAAGGATCATCGCCAGCCGCGACGAATCCCAGCCCACCACGGCGCGGCGGGGTTGTGAGTGCGGCGAGGGCGCGATCAGCGCCTGCATCTCCACCAGCACCGGCCGCGTGCCCTCGATGCCCGCAAACACCACCGAGCCGGGCGACGGCTCGCCGCGCTCCGACAGGAACAGCGCCGAGGGGTTCACCACCTCCGACAGCCCGCCGCCGGTCATCTCGAAGACGCCGATTTCGTCGGCGGGGCCGAAGCGGTTTTTCACCGCGCGCAGGATGCGGAACTGGTGGCCGCGCTCACCCTCGAAGTAGAGCACGGTGTCGACCATATGCTCCACCACGCGCGGGCCAGCGATCTGGCCCTCCTTGGTGACATGGCCGACCATGATGATGGAAATGCCGTGGCGCTTGGCAAAGGTTGTCAGCTCATGCGCCGCCGCGCGCACCTGGCTGACAGAGCCGGGGGCGCTGTCCACGTGATCGGCCCACATGGTCTGGATCGAGTCGATGATGGCCAGCTGCGGCTTCTCCGCCTCAAGCGTGGTCAGGATGTCGCGCAGGTTGGTCTCGGCGGCCAGCTGCACCGGCGCATCCGCCAGACCCAGCCGCTGCGCGCGCATCCGTACCTGGGCCGAGGCCTCCTCGCCGCTGACATAGACGGTCTTCACCCCGTTCTGGGCAAAGCGCGCCGCCGCCTGCAACAGCAGCGTGGATTTGCCGATGCCCGGATCACCGCCGACCAGGATCGCCGAGGCCGCAACCAGGCCGCCGCCCAGCACCCGGTCCAGCTCGCCCACGCCGCACAGGCTGCGCGGTGGCGGGGTTTCGCGGGTCGACAGGTCCGTCAGCTCGATCGTGCGCCCGCGCTTGATGCCCAGCGACTTCTTCGAGGGGCCGGACGACAGGCCCTTGTCCTCGCTGATGGTGTTCCACTCGCCGCAGCCCTCGCAGCGGCCCGACCATTTCGAAAAGCTGGCTCCGCAGGCGGAGCAGGAGAAAGATGTTTTTGCCATGTGGGATCACTGGCAGATGTTTCTGTTTTGTTCAAGTGTCCACATGCGCGGCGTCGATGCGCGGCGTCGGCCGACGCTCGGAACTGCTGCGCGGATGCGCCTCAGCCGCCGCTGCGTGGCGGCTGGATCGGCACCACGCTGCCGGTTTCCGGGTCAGACCCATCCGGCGGTGTCTGCAGCTGCGCCGACAGTTCCGGCAACAGCTCGAACAGCTCGCCGCGCAGTCGCCCGAGGTGCGATTTGGCAATACTTTCCTCGATCTCCACGTCGCGGCTCCACTGGCGCAGCTCCTGCATGATGATCTGCGCATCCTCCAGCCGCGTCTTGAAGGTGTCCAGCTCCTGCTGGCGCTGGGTGAGGAAGGCGCGGGCGCGCGCCACCTTGTCATCCGAATAGGTCTCCGCCAGCTCGCGGCTGACCTGGCTCATCTGCGCCGCGACCTCCAGCACATCCGGCTCCAGCCCGGCAAGATCGGGGTGGTCGCGCAGGAAGGCCAGCCGCTCCTTCACCGCGTCGAATTCGGACGCCAGCGTGAACACCCCGGCGCGGTCCCCCGCATGGGCCAGCTGATAGGCGTGCAGCACATCTTCCATGTTCAGCGAAAACCGCCGGTGCGAATTCTCCAGCGCCAGGATGCGGCCGTTGGCGGGCAGGAAGAACACCAGCATCACCGCCAGCAGCGTCAGGCCGATCTGCGCCGCCATTCCGGCCTGCGGATGGGGCTCTGCGCCAAAGCCCGCCTGCAGGCTGAGCCACGGCCAGACGCCAAGGGCCGACAGGGCAGTCGCGACCAGCGCCGCCAGCGCGACAAGGCAGATTGCACAGAAGCACAGCCGCATCATCGCGGCCTGCGCGGTGAAAAGGAATGTCTTATACCCGGCCATAGGCCCCCCTCCGACAACATCCACGGACCCGGTCCTGCCAGGCGGGGGAGACCTGATTGCCGCAGGAAATTCCGGTTCCGGGGACTCGATCCCGAACAGTTCTCTGCATTCAACTGGAGCGGTTTGCCCCGGGATCAAGGGCTTAAGCGTTTTTGCGCAGCCCGCGTTCGGTCAGCATGCCCAGCCCCAGCGAGGCCAGGATGCAGGCGGTGAACAGGTAGAGACCCCAGGCGGTCTCGATCGTGCCCAGCCCGATGCCCTTGGCCAGGGTGATGTAAAGCGCGATCAGGAAGACGTCGGCCATCGCCAGCTTGCCCAGCACATGCAGCACCGGCTGCACCTTGGCGTCGAGCAGGTCCCATTGCACCAGCGCCAGCCCGATGGTCTTGAGGTAGGGCGCAAAGATCGCAAAGAAGGTGACCACCAGCGCCAGCGCGGCATCGCTGGCCCACAGCGATTGCAGCCCGGTCAGCACCGAGATTTCCGACAGGCCAAACAGCGGCAGCAAGCCCGCCCGCATCAGGGGCGCAAACCACGCCACCGGATAAAGGACCAGCAGCGACAGGGTGAGGAAGCGGAGGATCATGGCGGCTCGTTTCAATTCATGCCGCCATGACTTGGGGGCTGAGCGGCGGATTTGAAAGGGGAAAACGGCGGCGGCCCACACCCGCCGGGCGTCAGGTTCGGGGGGGGGGGGGTGCCTCCGGCGGGAGTATTTAAGGGAAAGATGAAAGGCGGCGCCTCAGCGCACCGCCTCAATCGGCCCCTCGGCGCGGCCGTGGATGAACTGCTCCATATAGGGATCGCCGGACTGGTCCATTTCGCTCACCGGGCCGGTCCACTGGATCACCCCATCGTGCAGCATTGCCACGTTGTCGGCGATGGCGCGGACCGAGGACATGTCGTGGGTGATGGTCATCGCGGTTGCGCCCATCTCCACCACGATCTCGCGGATCAGGTCGTTGATGACGCCGGACATGATCGGGTCGAGACCGGTGGTCGGCTCGTCGAAAAAGATGATCTCCGGCTCGGCGGCGATGGCGCGGGCGAGGCCGACGCGTTTCTGCATGCCGCCCGACAGCTCGGAGGGAAACAGATCCGCCACCGCCGCGCGCAGGCCGACCCGGCGCAGTTTCTCGATGGCGATCTCGCGGGCTTCCTCGGCCGGGCGTTTCAGCCGCCCGCGCAGCAGGCGAAAGGCGACGTTCTGCCAGACCGGCAGGCTGTCGAACAGGGCCGCGCCCTGAAACAGCATGCCGAAACGCGCCAGAAACGCGTCGCGGTCGCCCGCGCCAGCCGGTTTCCCGTCGACGTAGATCTGGCCGCTGTCGGGCTGGATCAGCCCCAGCACGCTTTTCAGCGCCACCGATTTGCCGGTGCCGGAGCCGCCGATGATGACCATCGACGTGCCCTTGGGAATTTCCAGGGTCAGCCCCTTCAGCACGGCATTGTCGCCAAAGGACTTGTGGACGTTTTCCATGCGGATCATAGCGAGAAGAACACCCCCGTCAGGACAAAGTTGGCGGCCAGGATCAGCACCGCGGCCGCCTCGACCGAGCCCTTGGTGGCGCGGCCCACGCCCTGCGCGCCGCGGCCCGAGGTCATGCCGTAGTAGCAGCCCATCAGCGCCGCGATGGTGCCGAACACGGCGCCTTTGGTCAGCGAGGACAGGATGTCGTGCGCCTCGAGGAAGTCGACGGTGTTCTTGAGATAGGCCGCCGGGTTGAAGCCGAGGTTCTGGGTCGCCACGGTGTAGCCGCCAAGGATGCCGATGATGTCCCCGACCGCGACCAGCACCGGCACGGTGACCAGCGCTGCCAGCACCCGCGGCGCCACCAGGTATTTCATCGGATGGGTGGACAGCGTGACCAGCGCGTCGATCTGCTCGGTCACCTTCATGGTGGCGATCTCGGCGGCGATCGACGAGGTGACGCGCGCCGCGATCATCAGGCCGACCAGCACCGGGCCCAGCTCGCGCACCATGCCGATGGCGACGATCTGCGGCACCACGGCCTCGGCGTTGAAACGCGCACCGCCCGCGTAGATCTGCAAGGCCAGCGCACCGCCGGTGAAGATCGCGGTCAGCCCAACCACCGGCAGCGACAGCCAGCCGATGTTGAGCAGCGCCTGGAACAGCTCGCGCGGGTAGAAGGGCGGCCGCAGCATGTGGCTGAAGACCGAGAGCGCAAACAGCGCTGCCCGTCCCACCGCCGCCAGCGCAGACAGCGCCGTGCGCCCCAGCCGGGCCAGAAGTGCGATCGGTGTCATCCCTGGTAGGTCCGTGCGTGCCGGTGGCCGGTTGCGGTGAGGATCTCGTAGCCGATGGTGCCCGCGGCATCGGCCAGCGTGTCGACGGTCTGCTGTTCGTTCAGAATCGCCAGCATCTCCGGCACTTCGGGCAGATCGGTGACATCCACGGTGATCAGGTCCATCGAGATGCGCCCGACCACGGGGCAGGGGGTCTCACCGGCGTAGAGGTGAATGCCGCCATTGCCCATCGCCCGGTGCAGGCCATCGGCATAGCCGGCCGCCACGGTGGCGATGCGGCTGGGACGCTTGGCGGTCCAGGTGTTGCCATAGCCTGCGGTCTCGCCGACCTCCAGGTCGCGCAGCTGGATTACTGGCAGCTCCAGCTGGACCACCGGCAAGGCATCCTTGAACGGCAGGCCGCCGTACAGGCCGACGCCGGGGCGGCAGAGGTCGAAATGGTAATCCGGCCCCAACAGCATGCCGCCGGTGGCCGCCAGCGAGCGCGGCAGGTCCAGCCCGTCGGTCATCTCGCGGAAGGTCTTCAGCTGATGCGCATTCATCGGGTGCGACGGCTCGTCGGCGCAGGCCAGGTGCGACATCAGCAGCACCGGGTTCTGGCCGAGCGCAATTTCGGCAACCGCGGCCCATTCGCCGGGCTCCATGCCCAGCCGGTTCATGCCGGTATCGAGCTGCACGCCGAACGGATGGCCGGGCAGGGTCTCGAAGTGGCGCAGCATCTGGTCCAGCGAGTTCAGCATCGGCGTCAGCTGGAAATCCTTCAGCAGTTTGGCGTCGCCCTCCATATGGCCGGAAAACACCGAGATGCCCGGTCCCGGACCCAAGGCGCGGCGCAGCGCGCCACCTTCCTCGGCCACCGCCACAAAGAAGTTGCGCGCCCCCGCCTTGGCCAGTGCGGTGCCCACGCGACCTGCATCCAGGCCATACCCGTTCGCCTTGACCACGGCTGCGGTCTCGCAGCCGGTCAGCGCATCCAGATTCCGCCAGTTGGTGACCAGCGCATCCAGGTTGATTGTCAGTTTTCCCGTGCTCATGCGGTGTTCTTGACACGGGTGTGGCGCAGGTCAAGGGGGAAAGCCCATGGCCCCCGCGCATGGGCAAGAAAACGGTTGTGAATCTGCCGCGGGCTTCGCAGGTTGGCAGCAACAACCGGGGAGGGCAGGGCAGAGATGGGGTGGATCGCAGAATTGTTCGGCAGCATCCGCCTGCAAGTGCTGCCCTTTTCGCTGGCGGCGGGCCTGCTGGGCTGGTTCCTGCGCCGCGCCTATGTCGAAAGCGTTGCGCGGCGGCGGCTGATCCGGGCGCTGTTTGCCGAGATCGACTTCAACACCCGCGACATGGAGACCTTCCGCCGCTCCTCGCCCAGTCGCGAGGTCTTGCAGGCGGCGCTGGGGGCAAATCCCGACCTGGTGCCGCATGTGACGGATGCGCGCCACACGGAGATCTACCGGCAGCATATTGCCAGCCTGCATTTCATTCCCGGCCACCTGCTGCACCAGGTGATCGACTACTACGGCCTGCTGGAGAAGATCCGGGTGCAGGTGGAGGGGCTGAACTACGACAGCTACAAGACCCTGTCGCTGGCCGGGCGGGTGCGGGCGGTGGACCTGCTGCGCACCACCAGTGCGGATGCCGAAACCAGCGGCAAGGCGCTGATGGCGGCCTTCCGGCGGACATTTCCCCGCCTGAAACTGACCCGCTACAAGGCGCCACACCGGAGCCGCCCCTTGGACAGCTGACGTCGGACGCGCGGCGTCGCACGCCGCAGTACGGCGCCACAATCGGGCAACGTGAGGACAGATCCCGGAACGTCAGGGAAGTTTACGGGAAGACAGATTGCAGAAAGACAGAAGGGGCCGGTGTCGTTCGGCCAGACGCAGGGGCGCGGCGGCAGCGGTTGCCGCAGCGGTCATACGATGATCGGATCTGGTCCCAGTTTCATGCGTGATCTCCCATTTTGGCCGGTCGCCCGGCAGTCTGGCCTCTGCGTTCCAGCATAGGTGGCCGTGAGGCGTGCGGCAAGCCCTGCAAGGCCGTCGCACGCCTGCTATGTGTGCACGCCGCGGCTTGAATTCAAGTTAAGCTGCCGCGCGCTGCCCGGGACAAGGTCGGATCAATAGTCCTCAGGCCCCTGTTGCCAGGATTTGGCGAGGTTGCCAAAGCGGGTGAACTGCGCCTCGAAGGACAGCTCCACCGTGCCGATGGGACCGTGACGCTGCTTGCCGACGATGACCTCGGCCTTGGCGTGCAGCCGTTCCATCGCCTGCTTCCACTCTTCCATCTTCTCCAGCTCGTGATCGCCGGGCTTTTCCCGTTCCTTGTAGTATTCCTCCCGGAACACGAACATCACCACGTCGGCGTCCTGCTCGATCGAGCCCGATTCGCGCAGGTCCGACAGCTGCGGACGCTTGTCCTCGCGGTTTTCCACCTGGCGCGACAGCTGCGACAGGGCGATCACCGGGATGTTCAGCTCCTTGGCGATCGCCTTCATGCCCATCGAAATCTCGGCGATCTCGTTGACGCGGTTGTCGGACATGCCGCGGCAGAGCTGCAGGTAGTCGATCACCAAGAGGTCCAGCCCGTGGGTCCGCTTCAGGCGCCGCGCCCGGGCGGCCAGCTGCGAGATCGGGATCGCCGGCGTGTCGTCGATGAACAGCGGGCAGCTTTCCAGATCCTTCGCGGCCTGCACGAAGCGGCGGAATTCCTCCTCGGTCATGTCACCCTGACGGATCTTGTGCGAGGAGATTTCCGAGGCTTCCGCCAGGATCCGGCCCGCCAGCTGCTCGGCCGACATCTCGAGGCTGAAGAAGCCCACGACGCCGCCGTCGATGGCGCCTTCGGTGCCGTCGGGCTTGATGCCGCGCTTGTAGGCCTTGGCGACGTTGAAGGCGATGTTGGTCGCCAGCGAGGTTTTCCCCATCGAGGGGCGCCCGGCGAGGATCAGCAGGTCCGAGGGGTGCAGGCCGCCCAGTTGCTTGTCCAGGTCGGTCAACCCGGTGGAGATCCCGGCCATGCCGCCGCCACGCTGGTAGGCCTCGTTGGTGACGTTGACCGCCTCGGTCACCGCCTTGAGGAAGGATTTGAAACCGCTCTCGGTCTGGCCCTGTTCCGCCAGCTGATAGAGCTGCTGTTCCGCTTCGACGATCTGTTCCCGCGGTTCCGAGGCGACGTCGACACGCCGCGCCTTGTCGGCGATCGACTGGCCCAGGGCGATCAGTTCGCGGCGGATCGCCAGGTCGTAGATCATCTGCGCATAGTCGCGCACCGCGAAGGCCGAGATCGACGCACCGGCCAGCTTGGCCAGGTAGGCCGGGCCGCCCAGCTCCTTCAGACCTTCATGGTCTTCGAGGAAGGCTTTCAGGGTAACCGGCGAGGCCAGCGCATTCTTGGAAATCCGCGCCGCGGCCACCTCGAAGATGCGGGCATGAACCGGGTCGTAGAAATGCGAAGAATCGATGATCAGCGCGATCTTGTCGTAGACCTCGTTGTTGGTCAGGATCGCGCCCAGCAGCTGCTGCTCGGCCTCTACCGAATGCGGCAGCTCGTTGTCCGGCATCGCGCTGTCGGCCTGTGCAGGCTCGGGCATCGGGGCCGGAGGGGGCATATCGCCGTCGAAAGGGGTAATCTCGTTCATCACTGCTCTCGTCGTTAGGCCTGCGTTATAGGGCGCGCGGAGGCGTTCTCCTATCTGGGAATCTCTGTGGATACCCTGTGCATATCCGGCGTCTGTCTGTGGATGGCTGGGGGCCATTCGGCTGCTGTCCGGTTTCGGGCAGGCTAAAGGATGCGGGGGGCTTAGGAAAGCCCCCCATATCTTGTGGTTCTTGTCTCTGGAGTGCGATTCGGGGCGCGTGGCTTATCCACAGCGCCCGCCGGGGAACGCGGTCAGCTTGACGTGTCGTCAGGCGGATTTATGCGCATCCTGCCAGGCGCGCGGATCTTTCAGGAAGCGTTCCACCTCGTCCAGTGTCTCGGTGCTGAAAGCGCCCTGCGCCCGCGCTTCGGCCAGCACATCCCACCAGGTGCAGAGGTAGTGCAGCTCCACCCCGTGGTCGCCCAGCGTCTTGGTGGTCTCGGGGAAGATGTCGTAATAGAAGATCACCGCGGTATGGCCGCAGCTGGCGCCGGTCTCGCGGATCGCATCCACGAAGGACAGCTTGGAACCACCATCGGTGGTCAGATCCTCGACCAGCAGCACCCGCTCGCCTTCGCTCATCGCGCCCTCGATGCGGGCATTGCGGCCATAGCCCTTGGGCTTCTTGCGCACATAGGTCATCGGCAGCGCCATGCGCTCGGCCACCAGCGCGGCAAAGGGGATGCCCGCGGTCTCGCCGCCGGCGATGTTGTCGAACGCCTCGAAGCCCGCGTTGCGCATCACGGTGACAGTCATGAAGTCCATCAGCGTCGAGCGGATGCGCGGAAAGGAGATCAGCTTGCGGCAGTCGATGTAGCTGGGCGAGGGCAGGCCGGAGGCCAGCGTGTAGGGCTCATCCGTGTTGAAGTTCACCGCGCCGATTTCCAGCAGCATCCGGGCCGACAGGCGGGCGATTTCTTCTTTCGACGGATAGGAGGAGGGGATCATGGGCAGGGCATCCTTTGCGGCAGCGGTTTTGCTGTCCATAAACCGGATGCGGATCGGTTTGAAGCCCCGCAGATGGCTTGTGGCGGGGGGGGGGGGGGGGGGGGGGGGGGGGGGGGGGGGGGGGGGGGGGGGGGGGGGGGGGGGGGGGGGGGGGGGGGGGGGGGGGGGGGGGGGGGGGGGGGGGGGGGGGGGGGGGGGGGGGGGGGGGGGGGGGGGGGGG